>CAZEXC010000001.1:0-55075 GCA_964516625.1 uncultured Oscillospiraceae bacterium
TTTACAAGGTTCCCCACGCGCACCCCCCACTTGAGAGCGCTTTGCTATATTATCACCGGAATTTTGAAATGTCAACACCTTTTTTTGAAAAAATGAAAAATTTTTTGATGAATTTTGCCCGCGAGGGCATACTATCATTATGTTGGTCTTTAAACATTTCAAAACACAAGATGTAGGTGTGCATCCGCTGCCCGACCCGGAATATGACGGCCCGATCACGCCCTCCAATATAGAAAAGCTTTTTTCCGGCTGCGACGACTTTACCTCGCGGTATATCACGGCGGGCGGCACGGACATCTCCCTATTCGCCTGCTGGCTCGACGGCACCGTCTCCGGCTCGGAGGTGTCCGAGCAGATCCTGCGGCCGCTGACGGACCCCGTGCGCTTCGGCGGCGCAAAAACGCCGGCGGATATCGAGGCGCTCCTCGACAGGGGCTCGGCCTACGCAAACGAGATGCAGCGCCTTGAGGAGACGGACGGACTCGTCAGCGCGCTTTCCTACGGATACTGCGCTCTCGTATTCGACGGCAAAGCGCTGGCCTTTCAGGTAAAAACAGACCAGCACCGAACCATTCAGGAGCCCTCCGTCGAAAAATCGGTCAAAGGGAGCAAGGACGCCTTTGTGGAGACCCTGCGCGTGAACACCACGCTGGTGCGCTCCCGGCTCCGCACGCCGAAGCTGAAGCTCTCTCAGACAATCGTCGGCCGGAAAAGCCATACCGACGCCGCGGTCATGTGGATGGAAAACGTAGCGGATCCCGCTCTTGTGGAGGACGTGAAGCAGCGGCTCGACGGTCTGGACGTGGACGGGCTCATCCTGCCGGAGATCCTCGACAGCGGTCTGGTGTCCTCGCCGAAATCGCCCTTTCCCCAGCTCATCCACACGGAACGGCCGGATAAATTCGCCGCATGTATGCTGGACGGCCGCGTCGGGGTCC
Organism: uncultured Oscillospiraceae bacterium; assembly: GCA_964516625.1. GTDB lineage: Bacteria > Bacillota > Clostridia > Oscillospirales > Oscillospiraceae > CAJOIG01. The sequence continues at coordinate 939 of CAZEXC010000001.1, forward strand.
TTGTGGAGGGGATACCCGTGGGCTTCATCGCCCCGGCGTCCCTGCCGGAATTTATGAAAACGAACGAGGACGGCGCTCAGCATTTTCTGGCGGCCTCCTTCATCCGCATCCTCCGCTGGGCGGCGCTTTTCATCACTCTCCTGCTGCCTGCCTTTTATATCGCCATCGCCATGTACCACGCGGAGATGATCCCGACAAAGCTCCTGCTTTCGGTCATCGAATCGAAGCAGTCCGTGCCGTTTTCCACCTCGGCGGAGGTCATGGGGATGCTGCTGGCGTTCGAGCTTTTGCAGGAAGCGGGGCTCCGTCTTCCCAACGCCATCGGCCAGACCGTGAGCATTATCGGCGCGCTTATCGTGGGGCAGTCCGCCGTGGATGCGGAGGTCATAAGTCCCATCGCCGTCATCGTGGTGGCGCTGGCGGGCATAGCGGGCTACACCATGCCGAGTCAGGATCTCGGGACGGCGCTGCGGCTGTTCCGCTTTCTGCTGGCGCTGGCGGCGGTAGCGGCGGGGATGTTCGGCCTTGTCGTAGGCGCGACGTTCATCATCTGGCACCTGTGCTCCATCGAAAGCTTCGGACGCGCGTATGTGTCCTCCTCCCTCACCGGGCACAGCAGGGGCGGCTCTCAGGCGGTTTTCATCCGCAAGCCCCCATGGACAGATAAGTTCCGCGACCCGACCATCACCGGCGGGGACATACGGAGGCAGGCATGAAGCGGCTGAAGCGGCTCCTCATTATATTATATGTATCGGCCGCGCTCGTGCTCCTGTCCGGCTGCCAGCATCGGAACATCTTCTCGAGCCGGCGGGACATGGAGCGCCTGCGCCCCGTCCAGACCATCGGCCTCGACCTTCAGGAGGAGGGGGTCGTGGTGAGCGTATCCTCCGGCATCGGGCCGGAAAACGCCCCGCCTCTGGTTATGAAATGCGCCGCCTCCGGCATAGAAACGGCTATCGAACGGCTTCAGGACTATTCCCCGGAGGACGAGCTGTTTTACGCCCATGTGCAGTATATCCTTCTGGGCGAGACAATGGCCGCCGACACCATCCTGCCGCTTCTTGACTGGGTGGAGCGAAGCCCGTCCATGCGCACCGGCACCAGCATTTTCATCGTAAAGGGGAATGCGGACACCGCGATAACAGCCGCGACGGGCGAACAGACCGATATTACGGAGCGGCTCGCCTCTCTGGAACGGGAGGCGCTCGTGCGCGGGCAGCATATCTACACCCTGCGCGAGGTCGCCTCCTCTCTGGCGGAACGGAGCTGCGCGCTGTGTCTTGCCGTGCGGGCCTTTCCTCCCGACAACACGATCTACACCGAAACGAAGCAGACCGCCGCCATCGTCCCCGACGGCTATGCCGTTTTGCAAAACGGCGCCGTGGCGGCGTATCTGTCCCAGAACGAGACGCTGGGCGCCGAGCTTCTGACCGGCAGCGCCGTCGGCGCGCAGTTTACCGTGGACGGGAACGTGCTGGAGCTTTTCGAGGGCAGCGCGCAGGCGTCCGGGCAGTGGGATGACGACGGCACGCTTACGGGCATATATGTCTGCGGCGAGCTCAAGGCCGGCGTCCGGGAGCGCGAGAGGGACGGCGAGGAGGATCTCGATACGCTGCAAAACGATTTCCGGCTTTCCGCTCTTCGCTTTTTAGAGGACGTCATCGCCCGCTCTCAGGAGCTGGACTGCGATTTCCTCAATCTGGAAGCCGCCGTTATGAAAAACATGCCGGGGCATAAGGCTTCCGAGCCGGAGGACTGGGCGGATATTTTCCCGACCCTTCCCGTCACCGTGGTCGTGGAGGGCGAGATAAGCCGCAATTATGACCTTTCGGACTGAACCGAAGCTCTGATAAAAAAACTCCCGCGGCCGCGGGAGCGTCATGGAGGAACGCATGAAAAGCACCGCCGTCACCCGCAAGCAATTTTCCGCCGCCATATTCGCGGCGCTCCTGTCCCCGCTTCTGCGTGTGCTTCCCCGGCAGGCCGTCTTTCTGGCGGGCAAGGCGGCGTGGCTGGGCGTCGTCCCGGCCTTTTTCGTCCTGCTGGCGCTGGCCGCCCTTATGGACGCCCTGCGCCGGAGACTGCGTCCGGGCGAAGGCATGGCAAACCTCATCCTGCGGGTCATGGGGCCCGTCTTCGGACGGCTTATGCTTCTGCTGTACGCCGCGTGGTTTTTGTTTTACGCCGGCTTCATCCTTCGCAGCGGGGCGGAACGTCTGTGCGCGACGGTATATATGCAAAGCGGCCCCCTGCCGTTTATTCTGGTGATGCTGGCGCTGTGCCTGCTCGTTTCGCTGGGGACGTTTCGGGCCATGACGCGCACGGCGGTGATCCTGCGGACTATCCTGCTTTTATGTCTGGCGGTCGTTTTTATTTTCGCGATCTCAAATATTTCCCCGGAAAACCTCTTTCCTCTGGCCTGGGACGAAGCGCCGGGGATCGCCGCGAGCGCGTGGCCTGTCCTCACGGTAGGCGGCGTGGCGGCTCTCTTTTCTTTTTTGAACGGCTATGTGGAACCGGCGGAAAAGCCCATGAAGCGGCTGCTCCCGCCGCTGGCCGCCTTCTGCGTCGTGGCGGCTCTGCTGTGCTTTGAGACGGTCGGTTCCTTCGGCCAGGCGCTGGTAAAGCGGCTTCGGTACCCGTTTTTCACCATGGTGCGGGACGTGACCATTTTTGACCTGTCCCAGCGGGTGGAGGCCGTCGTGATTGCGCTGTGGGCCTTTGCCGACTTTATCCTCTGCGTCATGCTGCTCCGCTGCGCTCACGAAGCGCTGCGGACGATCCTCGGCTTTCCCAAATCGGAGGAGCTGCGGCTTTTCTGCTTTCGGCGGGGCCGCTGGCTCTTCCTTCTGGAGGGCGCCGCCGTTTTCCTGTGCAGCCGGAGCTTCGCGTCGTCCTCGTTCGTTTTTTCCGTCTGGTCGGAAAAAATCGTCCCGTTTCTAAGCAACTGCTTCGTGTTCGGCGGTTTCTCCCTGATATGGCTCGCGGCCAGGCTCCGACGGAGATAGGCCCGCCGGGTCTCCGCAATAAAAAAGTGCGCGGCCGCAGCCGCGCACCGAAAATAGATTTTTTTACTCCGTCGTGCCTTCCTCGACCTCCACGGCGTTGCTCTCGTCGGCGGCAAGCTCCAAAACGGCGCTGCGCAGCTCCGACATCTGACCGCTGTCGCAGACATAGTTGACGCCCACCATCTGCTGGATGGCGTCGCCGATAAAGTAGAATATGGGGCCTGTGGAATCAGACAGCGTGACGGACACGGTCACTCTGTCCCCGTCGGGAGCATCCGCCGTGTCGCCGCTGACGGCGATGCCCGTCAGCGTACGGAGAAAGTCGGTCGCGGCGTCGTCGGACAGGGCAAAGTAGCCGGTCTGATCCCCGATGTCGTAATCCACGAATACGCCGATGACGGAGAGGTCGTCCCGCTCGCCGTTTGCTATTTCGGCGGTCTGCTGCATATCGTCGCGCAAGTCCGCCACCGTCCCGCCCTCAAAGGCGGTCTCGTTCTGGGGCGCGAAGCTTATATCCCAAAGGGAGCTGATGCCGTTCAGCCAGTAGTACACCGTGCCGAAGGCCGGATTGGCCGTCACGGCAAGGCACTGCTGCGCAAAGGTGAAGGCGTAGGTTGTTCCGTCCTCCATCGTAAACACAAAGTCCTTCACATCCGTCACGTCGATGTTCTGGTCGGGCTGGTTCTCCACGACCGTCACCGTCGCGCCCGCGAGGGTCTGGAATACGCTTTTCACAACATCCTCGTCCTCGCTTGTGATGGTCGCGCCGCTGTTCATGCGGTAGCCCACGGACACCGGCATGTCCTCATAAAAATTATCGGCAAAGGCGCGGACGGAATCGTCAAAATACAGGTCGAAAATGTCAAATTCGTCGCTGTAGGAGGGAAACGCGATATCCCAAAGCCCGTCGCCGCCGGAAACGGTATAGTCCCCGGAGGGAGCGCTCAGGATGTAACCTGTCCCGTCGGAGGACGGCGCAAAGCTTGCGGCGTATTCCGTGCCGTCCGACATGGTGAGGATATATTCCGCGCCGCCGGAAGCGCTCTGCTCCGCCCGGCCCGTAACGGTAACGCCCCGCAGAGCGTCGCAGGCGGCGACGATGCTCGCGCGGTCAAACACATAGGCGCGGCAGCCGCGGATGCCGCCCTCTCCCGCCTCGGTCTGGCAGCTCAGGGCCACGGGGGTATCGGAATAATAGTTCGCGCCGAAGTCCGACCAGCCCATGAACGCAAAAAAGGGCTGCTCGGAGAAAGCCTCCTCCTGCTCCTGCTCCGTCTCCTCCCCGTCGTCGGAAAGGGACTCGGGAAGCTCCGTCCCGGGCATGATGCTCACAAAGCTTCCGCACGCGCCCATGGAAAGCAGAAGCGCCAGCGCCAGCACGATGGCAAAAAATTTCTTCATAGATCATTCTCCGATTTAGCCTCTGTAAACGGCCTGAATCAAATCCAATAACCTTTTGTCGTTATCACAAAGGATTATAGCACATTCCCGCCGGTTTGTAAAAGCCTATCAAGCCGGCGTTATCCGATACCGCCCGTCATGGCGCGAGACCTCGCACAGCACACGCTGGCCGGGACACTGACGCGCAAAGCGCAAAACGCCGCCGCCCGCCTCCAGAAATCGGATATCCCCGGTACGCAGGGCGGGCGTATCCCGCTTTTTCCGCGCCAGCTCCCTGTACAGCGCGAGAAGCCTTTCGTCCTCCCGCCCCCAGGGAAAGGGCAGGCGGCACATGGGATCCTTTCCGCCCGAAAGCCCCGCCTCGTCGCCATAGTAGATGACCGGCGAGCCGGGCAGGGCAAACTGCAGAAAGACCGCGGCGCGGCGGGCGTTTTCGTCCGGCAGGAGCGTCCCGACGCGCTCCGTGTCGTGGTTTCCCAGGATCAGCATGGTGCAGTCGAGAGCCGCCGCGGGGTAGTTTTCCGCCAGCGTCATGACCGTCTCGGCCAGCGCCCGGCCGCCGTCCGCGCCGGAGGCGAAGTCCAGTATGGCTTTTCGGAACGGATAGTTTATGACCCCGTCCAGCTCCCCGCCCGTGAAATACCGGCGGCGGACGCCGTAGCTTATCTTGCTCGACGCGTCCTCCCATACCTCGCCGATCACGACGCCGTCGGGTCTGCAGGCCTTCACCCGCCGGTAAAGCGCCGTGATAAACTCGTCCGGCAGCTCGTCGGCCACGTCCAGCCGGAACCCGTCCGCCCCCAGCCGGAGCCATTTTGCCACGACGCCGTCCTCGCCAAGAATAAAGTCCATATATCCCGCGTCCAGCTCGTTTACGCAGGGAAGTGACTTTATCCCCCACCATGACGTATATTTTTCGGGAAATTCCTGAAAATCATACCACTTATAATACTTTGACGTGGGCCCTTGCGATACCGCTCCCCCACCAAAGACGTTTTTCGCGTCAAAGTAAACGCTGTTTTCCCCCGTATGGGAAAACACCCCGTCGAGCATGACCCGCATACCGCGGCTGTGCGCCGCCCGGCACAGGGACGCAAACGCCTCCTCCGTCCCCAGCATGGGATCGACGCGGGTATAATCCGCCGTGTCGTACCGATGGTTGGACGCGGCCATAAAAATCGGGTTCAAATAGATGACTTCCGCGCCAAGGGACGCGATGTAGCCGAGCTTTTCCTCAATGCCCCGCAGATTCCCGCCCGCAAAGTCGGAGGCGTCCGGCGCGGACGGGACGAAGGACGCGAAATCCCCCAGCGTATAGGGCCGGAGCTTTTCCGTCAGGTCGCAGTCCCCGGCCTTATAAAAGCGATCCGGGAATATCTGGTAATACACCGCGCCCCGGCAGGCTTCCGGCGGCGCGTAATCCTCCGGCACGACCGTGAGCTGCCACGGCTCGCCCTCGGCTATGTTCGTTTCCCCGTTCCGCCGGAACAGGTCAAAATCGCCGTTTTTGTCCCAGATATGGAAATGATAGAAATAGAGCCCCGGCTCTCCGGGCGAAAATTCCCCCCGGAAACTGTCGCGGCCGCCGTCCCGCCCGGCTCTGTGGAGCTCGACCTGCAGCCCGTCCGCCGCCAGGATCGCGCGGTAAGCTCCGCACGCCGACGGCACCCGGAGCCGAACGCGGCATGTCTGACCCGCCCGCAGCGCGCCGAAGGGGGACTTATCCGCCGCGTCGCGGCTGTCGTATAAAATATCCATGGCGCAGGATACGCTCTCCTTTCCGCCGGATAAAATAAAAAAGCACCCGGCCGCGGGCCGGGTACTGTGCCGTTATTCCGAAAGGGCGTTTATTTTTTTGGCCATCGCGGATTTCTTGCGCGCCGCGTTGTTCTTGTGGATAAGGCCTCTGGACGCCGCCCTGTCAACGGACTTCACGGCGACCCTATAGGTCTCGGCAGCCTGTACGCCGTCGCCGGCCTCAACAGCCGCGTCAAATTTCTTGATTTCGGTTCTCAGCGCGGATTTGGCCGCCTTGTTTCTGGCGTTCGCCGCCTTCTGGAGCTGATCCCTCTTGGCTGATGACTTGATGTTCGGCATTTTCTCGCACCTCCCTATAAAAGTCTGAACATGATGTCCGCAGACAGGTATTATAACAGGATCTCCCGGAAAAATCAAGTAAAACTTTTTGAGGCTTTTCGCCCTTTTTTCGGCTTTCACGGCGACCCTTTCGTTTTAATTTTGACGCCTTTTGCACACAATATTTATAATTATGATAGGAGATGACAGCATTGCGCGGAGCACGCACGGATCTGGCGGCGGAGGATCTGCCCCGGGACGGAGGACAGCTTCCCGGCGTAAAAAGCCGGAGCTATGACCGGGACGGCTTCCAAGTGACCGATGTGGAGATATTGGACGGGCGCGGATCAGAATTATTATGTAAACCTGTAGGGAAATATATCACCGTGGATCTGGAAATATTCTTTCGGCGGCAGGAGGATTCCTTCGTTCACGCCGCGGAGCTTCTCCGCTCCTGCCTGCGCCGGCTTTTGCCCTTGCGGGAGGGCGACAGCGTCCTTGTCGCCGGTCTGGGAAATCCCGCGATAACGCCGGATGCGGTAGGCCCGGAGGCCGCCGCGCTCACGCTGGCCACACGCCATTTGAAGCAGCAGATGCCGGAGGAGTTTTCCGCTTTTCGCCCCGTCAGCATCTGTCAAACCGGCGTTCTGGGTACAACAGGCATGGAAAGCTCGGAGCTCATTCGCGCCATATGCGGCGCCGTGCGGCCCGACGCCGTGATCGTGGTAGACGCGCTGGCGGCGCGCAGCACGGAAAGGCTCTGCCGCACGGTGCAGCTTACCGACAGCGGTATCGTCCCCGGCTCCGGCGTGGGAAACGACCGCGCGGAGCTCTCCCGCCGGGTGCTTGGGGTGCCGGTGGCGGCTGTGGGCGTCCCGACCGTGGTGGACGCCGGGGAGGGCCTCATCGTCACGCCGCGGGATATCGATAAATACGTCAAGGACGCGGGCAAGCTCATCGCTTACGGTCTGAACCTCGCCCTCCACCCGGGCATGACCGTTTCCGATGTGGATATGTTCGTGGGGTAAAAATGTTTCACGTGAAACATTTCCGCTTCTTCTCCGATTGTTTCACGTGAAACATTGAAATTTCCCATCGATCTGTTATAATAGGCATATTGCGGGATCAAAAAACAAAGGAGGCGCGTTATGGGCCGCGTGATATGCTTCGCAAACCAAAAGGGCGGCGTAGGCAAGACATCCACCTGCGTGAACCTTTGCGCTGCCATTCGGGAAAAAAAGCGCCGTATCCTGCTCATTGACGCCGACCCGCAGGGGAACGCCACCACGGGCATGGGCGTCGATAAGCACTCCGCGCCATCTCTGTACGACGCGGTCATCCGGGGCGTCCCGGCGGAAAGCGCCATCGTCCGAACGCCCTACGGGGACGTGATACCGTCGAACATAGACCTCTCCGGCGCGGCCGTGGAGCTCGTGGACGCCCCCGACCGGGAGCATATCCTGAAAAAAATCATCGAGCCCCTCCGCGAGGCATACGAATACATATTTATCGACTGCCCCCCGTCTTTGGGGCTTCTGACCCTCAACGCCCTGTCCGCCGCCGACGGCGTCATCATACCCGTCCAGTGCGAATATTACGCCATGGAGGGTCTGGCTGACCTTATGACCTCCATGAAGCTGACAAAAAAGCGGTTCAATCCCCAATTGATGCTGGAGGGCATTCTGCTCACCATGTATGACCGCCGTCTCTCCTTCAGCTATCAGGTGGCGCTGGAGGTACGGAAGTATTTCGGCAGGGCGGTATACAGCACCATCGTGCCCCGCAATGTCCGTATCGCGGAGGCCCCCAGCCACGGCATGCCCGTAGGCGCGTACAGCCGGATGTCCCGGGGCGCCAACGCTTACGACTGTCTGGCGATAGAATTTTTCCGCCACAACCACAGCATGGAAATATAAAATAAGGAGACGCAAATGGCAATCAAAAAAGGCTTGGGAACGGGTCTCGGCGCTCTGTTCGGGGAAGACCCGGCTCCGGCGGAGACAGACATGCTCCCCATCAGCCGCGTGGAGCCCCGCAGCGGCCAGCCCCGCACCGTGTTTGACGAGCCTGCTTTGCAGGAGCTTTCGGAATCCGTCGCAAGGCACGGCGTTTTGCAGCCCATCACCGTCCGAAAGCTGGACTCCGGCTATTATCAGATCATTGCCGGCGAACGCCGCTGGCGCGCGGCGCGGATGGCCGGACTTACGGAGGTGCCCGTCCGCATCCTTGACGCGGACGACAGGACGGCGCAGGAGCTGGCGCTCGTGGAAAATCTCCAGCGGGAGGATCTGAACCCTCTGGAGGAGGCCCGGGGCTATCGGACGCTCATGGAGCAGTTCGGCCTGACGCAGGAAGCCGTGTCGCAAAGCGTCGGAAAAAGCCGTCCCGCCGTGGCAAACGCCCTGCGGCTGCTGTCCCTGCAAAAGGAAGTGTCCGATATGCTGGAGCAGGGGCTCATCACCACGGGCCACGCCCGGGCGCTTTTATCCATCACGGAGCCGGAGCTCCAGCTCCGGGCGGCAAAGCAGACGGTGGAAAAGGGCCTGTCCGTCCGTCAGACGGAGACGCTTGCCGCCGCGCTCCTGAAAGCGCCGAAGGAAAAGCCGGAAAAGGACGCGAACGCCGTGGATTACGCCGCCGATATGGGCGCCCGGCTCGGTCAGGCGCTGGGACGGAAGGTAACAATCATCGACGGGCGCAGGAGGGGGCGCGTCGAGCTTGAATATTACGGCGCGGACGACCGGGAAGCGCTTTTGCAGGCTCTTTTGTCCCTCAAAAAATAAGGAAAGCGGGAAACGGACCTATGCTTGACATCAAGTTGATACGCGAAAACCCTGAAGCGGTCAGGGAAAACATACGCAAAAAATTTCAGGATCAGAAGCTTCCTCTGGTGGACGAGGTGCTGGAGCTGGACGAAAAGCTCCGCGCCGCCAAGACGGAGGCAAACGACCTCCGGGCCAAACGCAACGCCCTCTCAAAACAGATCGGCGTCCTGATGGGGCAGGCCAAAAACGACCCCTCCAAAAAAGAGGAGGCCGAAAATCTGAAACGGCAGGTGGCGGCGCAGGCCGCCCGTCTCGGAGAGCTGGAGGCTCTGGAGCCGGAGCTGGAGGAGGAGCTGAACAAACGGATGCTCGTCATCCCCAATATCATCGACCCCTCCGTCCCCATCGGCCCGGACGACTCCCATAATGTGGAGCTCGCCCGCTTTGGCGAGCCGGTGACGCCGGACTTTACGATACCCTATCATACCGACATCATGGAGAGCTTCCGCGGCATCGATCTGGACGCGGCGCGGCGCGTTGCCGGAAACGGCTTTTATTACCTCAAGGGCGATATCGCCCGGCTCCACTCCGCTGTTTTGGCCTATGCCCGGGATTTTATGATAGACAAGGGCTTTGTCTACCACATCCCGCCGTATATGATTCGCGGCAACGTCGTTTCCGGCGTCATGTCCTTCGCGGAGATGGACGCCATGATGTATAAGATCGAGGGCGAGGATCTCTATCTCATCGGCACGTCGGAGCACTCCATGATCGGCTCGTTCATCGACCGAATCCTGGAGGAAAAGGAGCTCCCCATCACCTATACCAGCTACTCCCCCTGCTTCCGCAAGGAAAAGGGCGCCCACGGCATCGAGGAGCGCGGCATTTACCGCATCCACCAGTTTGAAAAGCAGGAAATGATCGTGGTCTGCCGCCCGGAGGAAAGCATGGACTGGTACGAAAAAATGTGGCGCTACTCCGTGGAGCTGTTCCGCTCGCTGGACATCCCCGTGCGCCAGCTTGAATGCTGCTCGGGCGATCTGGCGGATCTGAAGGTCAAAAGCTGCGACATCGAAGCGTGGAGCCCCCGCCAGCAGAAATATTTCGAGGTCTGCTCCTGCTCGAATCTGGGCGACGCTCAGGCCCGCCGGCTGAAGATCCGCGTGCGCGGCGCGGACGGCAGGCTCTATCTTGCCCATACGCTCAACAATACCGTCGTCGCCCCGCCCCGTATGCTTATCGCCTTTTTGGAAAACAACCTCCGCGCGGACGGCTCCGTCGTTATCCCCGAGCCGCTCCGTCCCTATATGGGCGGCAAGGCGCTGCTTGTGCCGGAAAAATAAATTGCCGAAAAAAACGCGCCGCGAGGCGTTTTGCCTCTCGACGCGGTTTTTCGTAAAACCTCCGGGGAAAACGCTCTCCGGCGCGGGACGGATTCTCCCTTTCAGGCTCCTATGGTGGCCACGAGAACGGCCTTTATGGTGTGCAGCCGGTTTTCGGCCTGATCGAAGACCCTGCTGGCGGGAGAGCGGAACACCTCGTCCGTCACCTCCCGGATGTCATAACCGAGCTTTTTCTGCTCCCTTGCCATCGTCGTATTGAAATCGTGGAAGGAGGGCAGGCAGTGCAGGAATATGCACGCGGGGTTCCCTGTCGCCGCCATGACCTCGCCTGTCACGCGGAAAGGCGTCAGCAGCGCGACCCGCTCGGGTATTTTTTCCTCCTCGCCCATGGAGGCCCATATGTCCGTGTAAATCACGTCCGCGCCCCGAATATCCGCAATATCGCTGCTATAGCGGATGTCCGCGCCGGTCTGCGCGCCGATCTCCCGGCAGTAGTCAAGGACGCTCTGAGCCGGTCTCAGCTCCGCCGGGCCCCAGCCCATATAGTCGATGCCCAGCTTGCAGCAGATATACATCAGAGCATACGCCATATTGTTGTGGGTATCGCCGCAGAAAACCAGCTTACAGTGATCCAGCGGCTTTGCGGTGTTCTCCAGCAGGGTCATCACGTCCGCCAGCGCCTGCGTGGGGTGGTCGATGTCCGTCAGCCCGTTCCACACCGGCACGCCGGAGAATTTCGACAGCGCCTCCACAAGCTCCTGATCATAGCCCCGATATTCGATGCCGTCAAAAAACCGCCCAAGCACCCGGGCGGAATCCTCGATGGATTCCTTCTTTTCTATCTGCGTGTCGTGCTTGTTGAGGTACGTCACCCCCGCGCCCTCGTCCCGGGCCGCCACCTCGAAGGCGCAGCGGGTACGGGTGGAGGTCTTGTCGAACAGCAGGACGATATTTTTGCCCTTGAGCGTCTCGCCCCGGATACCGGCGCGCTTTTTCTGCTTGAGATCCCGCGCCAGCGCCAGCAGATACCGTATCTCATCCCCGGAAAAATCCTTCAGCGTCAAAAACGAACGCCCTCTGATATTTACAGCCATATTTTTGTCTCCCGTCCATGTCGTTTATTTTATAAGTTATAAGGAATTGTAAGCAAAAGGGAAATGAATGATTTATTATATCACAAACCGCCAAAATATTGTATACTTAATTTTGAGGTGATAGCAATATGAAGCTTATTTATCACGGCCATAGCTGCTTTACCGTGGAGGCGGGGGGCTTCCGCGCCGTTTTCGACCCCTACGCCGACGGCAGCGTGCCCGGCCTTGCGCCCCTGCGCCTGACGGCGGACGCAGTGTACTGCTCCCACGGCCATCGTGACCACAACGCCCGCGAGGTCGTGACCCTCTCCGGCCGGGAATGCCCCTTCTCCGTGGATGAGCTCCCGTCGTTCCACGATGGCCGCCGCGGTCTGGAACGGGGCAAAAACACCATCCATGTCCTGCGCGCCGAAGGGCTCCGCGTCGCCCATCTGGGCGATTTGGGGCATAGGCCCGCCGGGAAGACCCTCGACGCCCTGCGCGGTCTGGACGCGCTTCTTATCCCCGTCGGCGGGTACTATACGATCGACGCTGTCACGGCCAAAGCCCTCGCGGACGAGCTGGAGCCCCGCGTGGTGATCCCCATGCACTACCGTCTGGGCGGCGCGGGCTACGATGTTTTGTCGGAGCTGTCCGGCTTCCTCTCCCTGTGCGGCGACGTCGTCGAGTACGATTCCGACACGCTGGAGCTGACGGCGGACACCCCGAAGCAGACCGCCGTTTTGCGCTTTGCCCGGGGTTAGCGCGGCTCCGGCGGCTCATATCGACAAATTTTTGTCATATTGTTAGAAAATAAACACCTTTATTTTGCATTTTTTTGTTTACTTTTACCATAAATTGCGATATGCTTATTCTATTCAGGTTGTGAAATTCGCAAAATCTACAGCGGAAAGGAAGAAAAAACAATGGGCGTTTATGTAGTCACAGGCGGTTCCGGCGGCATCGGCGGCCAGACGGTCGCCGCGCTGAAAAGGGACGGCCATGAAGTCGTCAACGTGGACATGAAGGACGGCGACATCTGCGCGAACCTCGCCACGCAGGAGGGCCGCGACGATATCATCCGTCAGCTCCACGAAAAATATCCCGACGGGCTGGACGGGCTGTGCTGCGTGGCCGGCGTATCCGGCGACGGCAAGAGCCTCAAGCTCATCGTGAGCCTGAACTATTTCGGGGCGGTACGTCTGGCCGAGGGCGTATACGACCTGCTGAAGAAAAAACACGGAAGCTGCGTCATGATCTCCTCCAACACCATTTCTCAGGGCGCGGCCCGCATGGACGTGGTGCATATGCTCAACTCCGCCAAGGACTACCGGGACGAGCAGGACATCCTCGCCCTGTGCGACCGCTTTGACGGCTCGAACCTCAGTGTCGGCAACAGCTACTATGTGGCGACGAAATACGCTCTGGCCCGCTGGGTCCGCCGGGTTTCGGCTTCCTGGGCGGCAAACGGCGTGCGTATCAATTCCGTGGCGCCCGGCAATGTGGCGACGCCCATGACCGCCACCATGACGCCCCAGGCCCGCGCGGCGCTGGAGGCGCTGCCCATCCCCATCAACTACGGAACCCACGACCTCATGCAGGCGGAGGACATCGCAAACGGCGTGGCGTTTCTGGCATCCCCCAGGGCGCACGGCATAAACGGCATCATCCTGTTCGTGGACGGCGGCACCGACGCGCTGCTCAACCCGGACAAGGTCTATTAAGGAGGGCGAGGATATGGTAACGATCAGGCAGTTTATCGACGCGCTTGAAAAGCAGGATCCCGCGCAGCTTGGAAGCCTGTTCGCCTCCGACGCCACCTACCGGGACAACTGCCCGGAGGTCGCGGGGCTGGCAAAATACCACTGTCACGGCAAAGAGGGCATCGAGATGTTCTTCCGGAACCTCACGGTGTTCCGCAAATTCTCCATCACCGACCCCCAGATCATGAACGACCGGGAGGCCCTGTTCGTCGGCATCTACGGCGCCTATTACCTCATAGCCGTCGCCACCATCGTGGACTACGACGACGAGGGAAAGATACGGAACCTCATCGTCCGCCCCGCGTAAGCGGGGCGCGGAGGCTCCCTCCGGCCGTCCCGCCCGGTCACGACAGGAGCATTCGGTCGTTATCGAGGGCCTTGCCAACGCCCTGCCGGAATTTCTGAAGCAGATCGTCCACCGTCAGGCCCCTGCGCTCCTCGCCGGCGATATCGAGTATGATGCGGCCGGAGTCCATCATGAGCGTGCGGTTGCCAAGGTCGAGGGCCGACTGCATGTTGTGGGTTATCATCATACAGGTAAGGCCGCCGTCCTCCACGATGGTCTTTGTGAGCTCCAGCACCTTTTCCGCCGTGCCCGGGTCAAGAGCCGCCGTATGCTCGTCAAGCAAAAGCAGCTTCGGCGGCACCATGGTCGCCATCATGAGCGTCAGCGCCTGACGCTGGCCGCCGGAGAGGAGCCCCACGGGCTGCTTCATGCGATCCTCAAGGCCCATGCCGAGAAGGGCCAGCCGGTCGCGGAAGCGGGCCTTATCCTCCTTTTTTACATGGGACAGCCACCCGCCGCTTCCCGCGGCAAGGGCGAGGTTTTCCTCTATCGTCATACCCGGAGCGCTGCCGCGCATGGGATCCTGAAACAGGCGTCCTATGCTCGCAGCGCGTTTATATTCGGGCTGGAAGGTGATGTCCTCCCCGTCGAGCACTATGGAGCCGGTGTCGGTGTAAAAGCTGCCGGAGATGGCGTTAAAAAGGGTCGATTTCCCCGCGCCGTTTGCGCCGATGATGGTGACAAAATCGCCCTTTTCGAGATGCAGGGACAGCTCGTGGATGGCGGTTTTTTCGTTTACCGTGCCGGGGTTGAAGGTCTTGGATATGCGGTTCAGCGTCAGCATGGGCTGTCCTCCTTTCCGCTTTTGGCCGCGCCCTTATGGGTCATCCGGCGGTACAGCGTGGGCCACTGCTTTTTGAGGTACGGCCCGGAGATGGCGATGACGACGATGACGGAGGACACCAGCTTGAGCATGGAGGCGGGCATATTGAACCGCAGGGCAATGGTATACACCAGGCGGAAGATGAACGAGCCCGCCACCACGCCTACGGCCCGTCTGGCTATGCTCCCCTTTCCCATGAACGTGCCGCCGATGAGAAGGGACGCCAGCGCGACCGTCACCATGCCGGAGCCGATGTTGATCTCCACGGATTTCTGGGCCTGAGCCAGAAGACAGCCGGACAGCGCGGTGAAGCTGTTCGAGATGCACAGCCCGACGGTGGTCGTGAAAACGGGGTTTATGGAGGACGAACGCACCATATCCGGGTTGTCGCCCGTCGCGCGGATCGCAAGGCCGAGCCGCGTACGCAGAAACAGCGACAGGAACACGACCACGGCAGCCACGGCGACGAGGGACACAACGAGCTTATACTGCCCGGCAAGGAACGTACCGTCCAGCAGATCCTTCACTTTCGTGAATACCGTCTCGGTCTTGTTCATATTCAGCAGGGAAGAATTTCCCATGACGGCGATGTTGATGGAGTAAAGGCCGGTGTTCACGATGATGCCGGCAAGAAGGCTCTCCACGCCCATGCGGGTCTGCAAAATCGCCGTGACGAAGCCGGATACCATACCGGCGAGCATGGCGGCGGGCAGGGACAGGTACGGGTGGCCGGCTATGGCGACGACCGCGCCGACGGCCGCGCCCAGCGTAAAGCAGCCGTCGGTGGACAGGTCGCAGACATTGAGCATGGAATAGCTCAAAAACAGCGCCAGCACCGTCAGCGAGCAGGTAAGCCCCAGCTCCAGGGCGGTCTGCCCGAGGCCCAGGATCGTGGCCAGCGACATGATTCGTCCTCCTTCCAGAGCGTGGGAAAACAGGGGGCTTCCCCTGTTTTCCCATAAAATTTTTCCGTTCGGGGATTACTCCACCCCGTCGAAGCTCTCGGCGGTGATAGTGGTCTGGATCTGCGTGCAATAGGGCGCGAAGGCCTCCGCAACGGTGTCATAGTCAAAGCCCAGCGTCTCGCAGGTCTCGGTGTTCACGGTAGCGATGCCGTTATCGAAGGTCTTAACGGGGGTGGTCGCGGGGTCTGCGCCGTTTACGAGGATATCGGCGATCATGTTGGCCGTCTCCGCGCCGAGGTTCGCATAGTCTACGCCGTAGCCGAGGAACGCCCCGTTGAGGGCGAAGGAGTCCGCGCCGGTGTAGTGGGCGATGCCGGCCTCGGCCATGGCCTCATAGATGGAAAGCTCCGCGGTCATGATCGTGTTGTCGCTGGGGGTGAAGGCGGCGTCCACGCCGTCGGCGGCCATGGCCTCCACGGCGAGCATGACCTCGTCCACGGTGGTGCCGGTGTAGTCCTTATAGGCGATGCCGGCCGCGTCCAGATATTCCTTGGCGGATGCGATGGCGGCGGTGGAGGAATCCTGCCCCACGTCATACAGCAGACCGACGAGATCCACATCGGGGTCGGCGGCGAAGATAAGGTTCATAACGGCGGTGGTGTCAAAAGCGTCGGAGGTGCCGGTGATGTTCGAGCCCGGCGCGTCCATGGACTCGACAACGCCCGCGCCCACGGGGTCGGACACGGCGGCAAAGACGACGGGGATGCCGTTGTCCTCGGTGTCGGCCTGCATGACCATGGCGACGGGGGTCGCCACGCCGACCATCAGATCGACGCCGTCGGCGATGAAATTCTGGACGATCTGCTCGAGCACGGTGGAGTCGGCGTTGCAGTTGTCATCGGAGATCTCGAAGGTCACGCCGTATTCCTCGCCGAGGGCTTCCAGCCGGTTTTCGATGTTCGCGACGATCTGGTTGAGGGAAGCGTCGTCCACATAGTTGCAGATGCCGACCTTGTAGACGGTTTCGGCTTCTTCCTCGACAATATCTTCCTCCTCCTCGGGCGCGGGCGTTTCGGCGGTATCCCCGGCGCCGCCGGAGGCCGATCCGCATGCGGCCAGAGCCAGCGCAAGGCTCAGAGCCAGAATAAGGGCAAGAAGCTTTTTCATGATAATGTTCTCCTTTTCATTCTGTTTTATTTTATTGCTTGATCGCCGATATGTTCTCCGAAAAGAAACGATCGGCGCCGTCGCCCGGATAAAAGAAGCGTTTTCCATGCCTTCCGAAAAATAAAAATCCCGTCCCAGCATTCTTCTTGCTGGGACAGGATAGAAAACCTTCCTGCGGTGCCACCCGGCTTGGCGCTTCCGCGCCCGCTTTGTCCGTACTGTCATACGGCGGCTTTGATAACGGAGCGCCTCTCCGTCGCACATAGGGCGGCGTCCGCCGCCTTCCGATTGCCCTCCGAAGTCCATTCGCACGGTCTCGTCTGTGCCCCGCTCTCAGCGCTGCGCGGCTCTCTGTGACAGCCATAGGCCGGTTACTTGCTCTTCTTCAACGGTTTCTATGAAATTGATTGCATTCTAAACCTTTACTGTGCTGAAGTCAAGCCCTTTTTCAAATTTTGCGCGATTTTTTCTCCGCGCCCGGCCCTTGACGGCCCTGCGGGAAACCGTTACAATCATATTATACTCTTTTCGACAAGCCGGGGACACAGCCGATGAAAACAGAAAAGCTCTATTACGAAAACGCCTACACCCGAGCCTTCGAGGCCCGCGTCCTGTCCTGCGAGGCGGCGGGGGACGGCTGGGCTGTGACGCTCGACAGGACGGCCTTTTTCCCCGAGGAGGGCGGCCAGACCGCCGATACCGGCGCGCTTGGATCCGTCCGTGTGAAAAACGTCCGCGAGGACGGCGGCGTCATCCGCCACCTGACGGACGGCCCCCTTCCCGCGGGCGAAACGGTCGCGGGGCAGATAGACTGGGCCGAACGGTTTCGGAAGATGCAGAACCATACCGGGGAGCATATCGTCTCCGGCCTTGTCCACGCCCGCTACGGCTATGAAAACATCGGCTTCCATCTGGGCGCGTGCGGGTTCACGTTCGATTTTGACGGGGAGCTGACCCGCGCCCAGCTCGACGAAATCGAAGACGCGGCAAACGCCGCCGTGTGGGAAAACCGGGCCGTTACAGCGAGCTTTCCCGCGCCGGACGAGCTCGCCGCCATGGAATACCGCAGCAAG
This sequence comes from uncultured Oscillospiraceae bacterium, assembly GCA_964516625.1. GTDB lineage: Bacteria > Bacillota > Clostridia > Oscillospirales > Oscillospiraceae > CAJOIG01. The sequence continues at coordinate 18,682 of CAZEXC010000001.1, forward strand.
CTCGATCTGCGCGAGGACGTCCGCATCGTTACGATAGAGGGCATAGACCGCTGCGCCTGCTGCGCGCCCCATGTGGCCCGCACGGGGGAGGTCGGCGTCATAAAGCTCCTCGATTTCATGCGTCACAGAGGCGGGCTGCGCGTATGGGCCAAGTGCGGCGCTGACGCGCTGACGGACTACCGCGGCCGGTACGCCGCCTCCGCCGCCATTTCCGGGCTGCTCAACACGCCGCAGGAGGACATCGTCCCCGGCGTGGAAAGGCTCGTCGCCCGGCGGGAGGAGGCCGAGCGCGCGCTTTCCGCCGCGAAGCTTGCGGCGCTCCGGGAGCGGGCCGACGCGCTGGCCGCGACGGAGGGGGATATGCTCCTTTTCGCCGACGCGGACGAGGCGGGCCTGCGCCTTCTGGCAAACGCGGGCATGGAAAAATGCGGCGGCGTCTGCGCCGTTTTTTCCGGCGCGGATCGGGACTATCGCTTCGTCATGGCGAGCCGGACGCGGGACATGCGCGCCTTTGCAAAGCAGATACGGGAGCCGTTGAACGCCCGGGGCGGCGGGCGGGAGCGGATGATCTCCGGCCGGTGCGCCGCCTCGGAGGCGGAGCTCCGCGCGTTTTTCGGCGTCTGAACGTATTATAAAAAGTCCTGCCGCGCGGTCAGTGCGCGGCAGGATTTTTTTGCTGTTTTACGGCTCCGCGACGACGGCAAGCTCCGTGACGCCGTAATACCGGCAGAGCGCCAGAACCTCCTCCGTTATCTGCTCCCCGCTGACGGCGATCGGGATGGCGGGCGGGCAGGATACCGCCGGAGCGGCGCATATCCTCCCCAGCGTCTGCCCGAGGGGGAGCGTGACGCTGCGGGAAAGCAGCGCCTCCCGGATGGACATCCTCTGCACAGGCGCGGGATACGGCGGGACGCGGACGCCTTCGGACGCCGCTTGTCCCTCCGGCAGACTGCCGGCCGCGGCCAGGAGCCTGTCCCAATCCTCCTGTGTGTTTTCGGGCGTGAACATGAAAACGACGCTGTCCCTGTCGGCATACTCGCACTCTATATGGAAGCGCCGGAAATGCGCGGCCAGACCGTACCCGCCGGAGCCGCTCTCCCGTCCCGCGTCCGTCCCGGCCGTTTGGAACACCAGACGCAGCGGGTCCGTATCCGGCCGCAGACAGGGATCTGTTTTCCGGCCGGCCTCCGCCCTCCGGCAAAGATCCTCTCTCCGCCGGACGGCCGCGGCGAGCTTTTCGGGATAGCCGCCGGCAAGATACGCGTTGCAGCGGTCAAGCGATTGCAGCAGCAGATAGGACGGGCTGGTCGAGCCGAACAGGGAGAGGGCGCTCCGGGCCTGCTCCCCGTAAGGATAAAGGCTCCCGCGGCCGATATGCAGATAGGCGCAGCCGGTCAGCGCCGGGAGCGTCTTGTGCGCGGAGTCGCAGCACATATCGGCTCCCAGATCGAGAGGGTGAAGGGAGGACGGGAGAAACTTCAGATAGGCCCCGTGGGCGTTATCGACCAGAAGCGGCAGACCGAAGCTGTGGCACACCTGCGCCAGAGCGCCGATATCCTGCATCCCGCCCAGATAGTCCGGGGAGGTCACGAACACCGCGAAGGGGCGCTCCTTTTCGGATTCCTCCGCCGAAAACAGCTCCGAGAGCTCCTGCCGGAGCTGTTCCGGCGCGACCGGGCAGGAGCAGAGAGACCCGGGCTCGGACGGCCGGAGCCAGGTGACGGACAGATCCAGAAACGCGCAGGCGGACAGAAACGACCTGTGGACGTTCCGCGCGGCCAGAACGCGGCGTCCCTGCCCGTCCGCGCGGTACAGCCACGCCAGATAAAGCATGGCGCGAAGACATTGAGACGATCCTCCCGTGGCGTAAAAGGTGTGCCGGCTCTCAAACAGCGCGGAGGCGTTGTTTTCGCTTTCCAGAATGATGCCCTCCCCGCGGGCCAGATCGTCCGCCCCGCAGATCTCCGTGATGTCCCACGGCTCGCAGCCGAGGAAGGAAACGCCCTTATGCCCGGGCATATGGAAGCGGGAAAAACGGCTCTCCCGGTATTTTTCCACAAAATCACAGACGGGCGTGGTGATTTCCATGACCGGCTATCTCCTTTTCTCCGTTACCCTTCTCCGCCGCAATCTTCCGCCAGCGCCGCCTGAAGCATGATCGCGCATTCTATCCTCTTCCGAAACAGGCGGCAGCCGTAATCATAAACGCCCCGGACGCTGCCGGAGGCGTGATAGGCGTTGGCGGCGCATCCGCCCGCGCAGTAAAGCTGCGCCCAGCACTCCCGGCATTCCGGCCGGGCGTAGGCGTTGCAGGAGCGAAATTCGTCCTGTACCTCCGGGCGCGTCACGCCGTCCCAGATGTTTCCGAGGCAAAATTCCGGCTCGCCCACGAACTGATGGCACGGGAACAGCTCGCCCCGGGGCGTGACGGCCATGTATTCCGTGCCGGAGCCGCAGCCGGAGACCCGCTTATAGATGCAGGGGCCGTGCTTCAGATCCAGATTGTAATGGTAGAACGAAAAGCCCCGTCCCTCTTTTTCACGCCTTGCCATTTCCTCCGCCAGAAGCTCGTACTGCCGGAAAAGCGCCGGCAGATCCTCCTCCGTAAGCGCCTGTGGCTCGGACGGGCCGCACACGACCGGCTCCATGCTCAGCTGGGTAAAGCCCAGATCGGCCATGTGCAGGATGTCGTTTACAAAATCGGTGTTGTAGTGCGTGAAGGTGCCCCGTATGTAATAGCTTTTTTCCCCGCGCCGCCGTACAAATTCCTGAAATTTCGGCACGACGGTATCGTAGCTTCCCTGCCCGCTGCGGGTGACGCGGAAGCGGTCGTGTACCTCCCGCCGCCCGTCCAGAGACAGGACGACGTTGTGCATTTCGCGGTTTGCAAAGTCCATCACGTCGTCGTTCAGTCTGACGCCGTTCGTCGTCAGCGTGAATCGGAATTTTTTGTGGTGCGCCGCCTCCAGCGAGCGGCCATAGGCGACGAGCTCCTTGACGACCTCCCAGTTCATAAGCGGTTCCCCGCCGAAAAAGTCCACCTCGAGGTTCGTCCTCCCGCCGGAATGGGCGATCAGGAAATCCAGCGCCTGCTTCCCCGTCTCAAGGGACATCAGGGCGCTCTCCCCGTGATACCGCCCCTGACCCGCGAAGCAGTAGCCGCACGCCAGATCGCAGGTGTGCGCCACATGCAGGCACAGCGCCTTTATCACCCGGCTGTTGTTTTTATAGTCGAACGCGAGACCCTCGTAGGTGTCCGGCGTGAACAGCTTTCCTTCCCGCTTCAGCGTTTCCAGATCGGCATAGCATTCGGCAAGCTCCTTTTCCGTCACGTCCGGCCTTTCGCCGTATCGGGCAAGCAGCTCCGAGACGATCTCCTCCCGGCTCTTCTTCCCGTACAGGGCTATCATGTCGTAGGCCACGTCGTCCACCACATGGACCGAGCCGCTGCATGTATCGAGCACGATATTGTATCCGTTCAACTGGTACTGGTGTATCATGGGACAGCGTCTTTCCTTTCCCTTTTTCCATGGAAAATGCCGCTTGCGTGACCAAGCGGCATTTCGTGGATCTGTTTTCGCGTTCCGGGCCCCGCGCCTTACTTCCTGCCGTTTTCGCAGGGCTGGTTGGCGACGCCGCAGGAGGTCTTGCAGGCGGACTGGCAGGAGGTCTGGCACTCGCCGCATCCGCCGTTTTCGGCGCTCCGGCGCAGATCGCGCGTCTCGATCGTTTTGATTCGCTTCATTTTCTGGTCTCCCATGTGTCTGATTTTATTGGCATTTTATCAAAGTATATATCAGGAAAATAAGATTGTCAAGCCAGGCCGCGTCCGCGCCGCTCTTTTCCCGCTCAGGAGAACAGCTCCTGAAGCGTAAGGCTCCCGAAGTCCTCGGCCCACGCCCGCTCCGCGGAAGCTATCCAGCCGTCCTCCCCGTTTATCAGGTCGGAATAGGACTGCCAGGCGGCGTAATACCGCAGGGTGTACATCGTGCCGGAGGACTCGTCGTAATATACGCCGGAGTCCGGCTCGATGGGAACGCGCATGACGACCGCCGTCCCGCCGTCGATGGAAACGGCGGCGTACTCGTATTCCTCCAGCTCCAGCGCCGCCTGATAAACGGCGTCGTCCACATCTCCCTCATAGACGCTCCTGCCGCCTTCATTATAAACGTCCAGAGCGTTTTCCTCGTTATATTCAGCGTACAGCTCGTCGAAGGCCGCGGACGGGTCTGCGGCGGCGTCCAGCGCGGCGAGGATATCCACCGCGCGGGCATCGACGGCGCCCTCCTCGTCCCCGCTTTCCTCGTCCGTCTCGTCGCTGTAAAGATATATCTGCTTTATCTGGACGTACTGCGTCCAGCTTCCGTCCGGGTCTCCCCCGGCGTAGGCCGTCACGTCCGCGTCCGACAGCTTGCTTCCGAATGAGCCGTAGAGCGTTTCAAAGCCGTCGTAGGCGTACAGCGCGTCCACCTGATTGTACCACGACCACAGCTCCTCCGTGCAGTACATGCTTTCAAGATACTCGGCAAAGGCCTCCTCGTCGCCGTCAAAGTTCTCGTCGATGGCGCTCTGGCGCATATTCTCCACCGCGTCCAGCGCGTCTTTCCCCAGAACAGCGCCGGCATCGGTGAGGTTTTTGTGCACGGCGTGGTACTGCACGATGGTGTTGACGGCGTTTTGCAGCACGAGCGCGCCGTAGGTGACGGGGGAGCCGTCCTCGTCGGTATACGCCGCGCTGGTCTGATCCCAGCTCGTTATCGTCGTGCCGTCTGTCGCGGCGGCAAGCTCCTTGAAGTATTTTATCTGGTAGAAGAACTCCCGCCAGGTGACGTCCTCGCCGTCCACCGTGCAAACGACATAGTCCGGGTCATACTTCGCCCACGCCGCGTCGAAATCCAGCGCCTCGGAAGCGGCTCCTTCGGCGGTATCGTAAGCCTCCACATACGTCCCGCCGCAGGCGCACAGCGGCAGCAGGGCGGCGGCGGTCAACGCGAGCGCGAGTATTTTTTTCCGTTTCATTGGTTCTCCTCCTTATGATTTTCCTCGCGGACGTGCGCGTATGCCTCCACAAAGGCGCGCGCCTCCTCTAATATACGCCGTTTTGACAAAAGCTTCAAGGCCACGGCGGGCTTCTGTCCCGCCTCCACCTTGACGCGCCCCTTCCATTCCTCCCGGGCGTACAGGGCGCTGACGCTCTCAAAATCAAAGGCGGAAAAGGCAAAGCGCACAAAGCCGCCCTTCTGGGAGATATCCGTTATGCCCGCGGCGGAGGCCTCGCCCCGCAGAAGCGCCACCTGCACCAGAGCGTTGACGCTCGGCGGAGGGTCCCCGAAGCGGTCGCATAGCTCGTCCGTTATGTCGTCCGCTTCCGCCTCCGACCGTATGAGGGCGATGCGGCGGTAAATATCCATACGCTGTTCCGGGCTTTTTATATACGTCTCCGGGATATTGGCGCTCACAGCCAGATCCGCCGCGCATTCCGTCCGCACGGGGGCCGCTTCGCCCTTTTCCTCCAAAACGGCCTGCTCCAGAAGCTTCAGGTACATATCATAGCCCACATCTATCATATGGCCGGACTGCTCCGAGCCGAGAAGGTTCCCGGCGCCGCGTATCTCCAGATCGCGCATGGCGATGCGGAAGCCGGAGTTGAACTGGGCAAATTCCCGTATGGCCTCCAGCCGCTTTTCGGCGACCTCCGTCAGTACCTTGTCCTTCCGATAGGTCAAATATGCGCTGGCGCGGCGGGACGAGCGGCCGACGCGGCCCCGTATCTGGTGGAGCTGAGCAAGACCCATCCTGTCCGCGTCCTCGATGATGAGCGTGTTCACGTTCGGAATATCTATGCCCGTTTCTATGATGGTCGTGCATACCAGAACCTGCGTCTGTCCCTGAGAAACCTTTTCCATGACGGAGGAAAGCTCCGTCTCGTCCATGCGCCCGTGGGCCACGTCCACCGTAACGTCCGGCAAAAGCCGGAGTATCTGCGCGGCGGTGCGCTCGATGCTGTCGATGCGGTTGTGGAGGTAATACACCTGCCCGCCGCGGGAGACCTCCCGGCGTATGGCGTCGCACACGACGTCCCAGTCGTGCTCCATGACAAACGTCTGCACGGGGAGGCGGTCGCGGGGCGGCTCCTCCAGCGTGGACATGTCCCGGATGCCGGACAGCGCCATATTGAGCGTCCGCGGTATGGGCGTGGCGGACAGGGTAAGGACGTCCACCTGCTTTGCCATTTCCTTGATATGCTCCTTGTGGCTGACGCCGAACCGCTGTTCCTCGTCCACGACGAGAAGCCCCAGCTTTTTGAACTTCACGTCCTTTTGCAGGAGCCGGTGGGTGCCGATAACGATGTCGCACGCGCCGCTTTGCAGCTCCGCAAGGGTGTTTTTCAGCCCCGCCGCCGTGGTGAACCGCGACAGGATGGATATTTTTACGGGAAAGCCGAAAAAGCGGCTGACGGCGGTCTGGTAATGCTGCTGGGCAAGGACGGTCGTCGGCGCCAGTATCGCGGCCTGATATCCGTCGAGGACGCATTTCATCACCGCCCGGAGCGCGACCTCCGTTTTCCCGTAGCCCACGTCGCCGCAAAGGAGCCTGTCCATGGGAACGGGCTTTTCCATGTCGTCCTTTATCTCCCGTATGCAGCGGAGCTGATCGTCCGTCTCCTCATATTCAAAATTTTCCTCGAACTCCCTCTGCCACGGCGAATCCGGCGCGAAAGCGTGACCGGGACTTTTCTGCCGGGCGGCATAAAGCCCTATGAGCTCCCCGGCCATCTCCTTGGCGGCGGCTTTCGCGCGGCGGCGCGCGTTCGACCAGTCCGAGCCGCCGAGACGGGACAGCTTTACCGGGCTGTCCTGTCCGGCGCCGATGTATTTCGTCACCATGTCGAGCTGCGTGGCCGGGACATACAGGCTGTCCGTCCCGGCGTAGCATATTTTGACATAGTCCTTTTCCACGCCGTCCACCGGCATTTTGAAAATACCGGCAAAGCGGCCTATCCCGTGGTTTTCGTGTACTACGAGATCCCCCACCGAAAGATCCTCGTAGGAGGCAAGCCTTGCCCCGGCGGGCGCGGCCCTCTTTCTCCTTGCGGCGCGAAAGCCGGTTTTCATGATCTGCGTGTCCGTCAGGACGGCAAGCTTTATCTGCGGATATTCAAGGCCCGCGGAGAGAGCGCCGACGGAAATGACGCACCGTCCCGGCTCGGGAAGCGCTTCCGGCTTCTGCCGGAACTGCGCGCCGGAAATGCCCCGGGCCGCCAGCAGCTCCTCCATGGCGGCGCCCCGGCGGGCGTCGCCCGTCAGCACCACGCAGCGATACCCCTCGCCCAGCCAGTGCTTTACGTCCTCCGCCGCCGCGTCGGCGCTGCCGGCATAGGAGGGAAGCTGCTTTGCCGTGACGGCCATCGTGGAGCGCGGCTCCATGGGATAGCGCCCAATGGTAAACGAGTCGGCCATGATAACGGGAAAGTCCTTCAGCCGCCCGACAGCGTCCTCCCAGGATATGTAAAACTCCGCGATGCGGCCCGGCACCGTCCCGCCCTCCACAAGAAGGCGTATATCCTCCGCCGCCTGCTTCAGGAAGGCCTTTGCCCGCTCGGCGCATTTGCCGGGCTGCTCCATAACGACAAGGGCGTTTTGCGGGATATAGTCCGCCGCCGTGGCCACAGACGGGTAAATAAGCGCCATATACCGATCCGCCGCGGTGAGCGCGCCGGTGTTTTCCAGCGTTTCCGCGTCCTTCTCTATCGTCCGGCGGAGTTTTTTCGCGTCGAAGCGGGCGGCGTTCATATTGATGCGGGAGGACAGGGCTCTCAAATTTCCTGTCAGCGCCGCGCGGCCTCCCTCGCTCAGCGCCGGGAGCGTCTCCGCTCCCGGCAGGATGCGGAGGCTTTCCACCGCCTCCGTCCGCCGCTGGCTGGACGGGTCGAAGGCGTGTATCGTCTCGATCTCGTCGCCGAAAAAATCCAGACGGCAGGGCGTTTCCGATCCTGCGGACCAGATATCCAGAATGCCGCCGCGATGAGCGTACTGTCCCGCGCCCTCCACCTTGTCGGCGGGCTGATACCCCACGCGAAGAAGACTGTCCGTTATATCCTCCGGGGCTATGGTCTGCCCGGGACGGAGGGTAAAGCACGCCCGCTCCGCGGCGGACACGGGCATAGTCCTCTGCAAAAGCGCCGGCACGGCGCATACGGCGGCGCCGGTTCTCCCGGAGACCATATCGTCCAGCGCCCGAAGCCGGCGCTGCTCCGTCTGGCGCGACACGCTCTCCGTATCATAAAAGGTAAATTCCCGCCCGGGCAGGACGGCAACGTCCTCCTCCAGAAAGCAGCGCAGATCGGCGGCCATAGCCTCCGCCGCCGCGTCATCCGGCGCAAGGACAAAAAGGGGACGCCCGGTCTTCAGCCGCATGGCGGCGGCAAGGTGCGCCCTGTGCACGGGGCCGAGCCCGGACACCAGAGCAGGCAAAGCGCCCCCCTCCGCGGCGGCGGGGAGGGAGGACAGGCTTTTGTTTTCCAGAATCGCGAGAGTCAGAGTTTTCACGTTTCATACCTCAGAAGGGCGATCTCCGAACGGAGACTCGCGCTTATCGTATATTGTAATTCAGCTTCCTGCCGGATGCAAGTGCTTCCTGCGTCAAAAAATTTTTGTTCCGGCGGTTTCTATGATTGTAATTGGTGAAAGAAAATGGTATAATGAATTAGTTTGACTATTATACAAATATAGAATCATTATTATATATTATAGAAAGAAACAGGACAGAAAGCAGGACGGATCATGAACTCCCTCGACGATATATGGCAAAGCATCATCGACAAGCTCAGCCAGACGCTGACCCCCACGGCAATAAATACCTGGTTCTCCGACTGCCAGCCCGTGGAGCTCGGCGCGAAGCGGCTCGTCATCGCCACCTCCACGGACTTCAAACGGAATATCATCGCCCAGCGCTTCGAGCCCTCTATCCTGCAGGCGCTGTCCGACCTTTTCTCCTGCGACTTTGAGCTTACCATCCTCGTCGGCGACGAGGTCCTCGACTATCAGCGGGAGGACGTGACGAACGACACCCTCCCGGAAGCGAGGGATTATACCTTCGACCGCTTTATCGTAGGCTCCTCCAACAAATTCGCCCACGCCGCCGCCGTCGCCGTGGCGGAAAATCCCGGCGCGACGTATAACCCCCTGTTCATCTACGGGAGATCCGGCCTTGGAAAGACCCATCTGCTTCTCGCCATAGGACAGGCCATCCGGGAGAAAAATCCCTCCGCCAAAATGGGCTATGTGAAGGGCGACGATTTCACGAACCAACTGGTAAAATCCATCCGCGACAACACCCAGGAGGAGTTCAGGCTCCTCTATCGAAAGCTCGATCTTTTCCTCGTGGACGATATCCAGTTCATTGCCGGAAAGGACTCCACTCAGGAGGAGTTTTTCCACACCTTCAACAGCATCTACGAGGCCGGCGGCCAGATCGTCATCACCTCCGACCGCCCCCCCGTCGAAATGGTCAAGCTGGAGGAGCGCCTGCGCACCCGGTTCGAGGGCGGCCTCATGGCGGATATCCAGCCGCCGGATCTGGAAACCCGCATAGCCATCATCCGCAACAAAAGCCAGCGTCTGGGGCTCGTGCTGCCGGACGATGTGGTGAATTACATCGCCGAGGCCATCACCGCCAACATCCGCCAGATAGAGGGCGTCGTTCACCAGCTCACCGCAAACCAGAACCTTTCCAACAAAACCATCTCCGTCGAAACCGCCAAGGAAGCCATAGACAAAGTGACCCGCACCGGCATATACATACCCACGCCCGAGGACATCATCCGGGAAACGGGACGCTTCTTCGGCATCAGCGAGGACGAGATACGCGGCCAGCGCCGGTCAAAAAATACCGCTATGGCCCGTCAGGTAGCCATGTACCTCATACGGACGCTGACGCACCTTCCCCTTGTTGACATCGGCGAACAGTTCGACCACCGCAACCACTCCACCGTCCTTTCCTCTACGCGCAAGGTGGAGGAGCTTCTGAAAAGCGATCCTTCAATGTCCGACACCATACGGGACATAACCGCCAACATAAACTCTCTCCACGACCGATGAGCTTTTCATAAAAATCCCAAACAATGTAGAAAACGCCCCCGTCGAAAGCTGTTCATAACGAAAAGCTCTCTTTTCGGTGTTGAAAACAAAAAAATCTTTCAACACCCATCCCTTAAAATTTTCTCCTTTTCTCTCAAGCCCTCCGCCCCTCTTTCCACAAAATAACATAACTACTTCTACCGCTGCTAAAATATATTCTTTCTATCTTTCTGTCTCACACATTGGAGGAACATCATGAAATTTTCCTGCGAAACATACCTCATAAGGCAGGCCGTGTCCATCGCTTCCCGCTGCACGGCGGCAAAAAGCCCCGTCCCGGCGCTGGAGGGTCTTCTGATCGAGGCCGATCAGGACGTGCGTATCACAGGCTATGACCTGAAAAAAGGCGTATACACGACCTTTCCGGCGGATGTGTCCGATCCCGGTTCCATCATCCTGAACGCCAGACTGTTCGGAAACATCATCCAGAGCCTGCCCGACGGCATCGTCACCATAAACACAGAAGGGCTCACATGCTCCATAACCTGCGGCGCGGCGGACTTCTCCCTCCTCGGCATGGACAGCGGCGAATATCCCGAGCTTCCCTCGGTGGACAGGCAGAACGCCGTCACCATACCGCAGAACACCCTGAGCAGGATGATACGCCAGACCATATTCGCCGTCAGCGACAACGAAAGCCGTCCGATATACACAGGATCGCTTTTTGAGATAAGCGGCGATACCCTGACCATCGTGTCTGTGGACGGATACCGGCTGGCCATGAGAAAGGAAACGGTCGACAAGAACAATCTGGAGGACTGCTCCTTCATCGTGCCCGCCGGGGCGCTGAACGATGTGGAAAAGCTCTGCGGCGACACGGAGGACGGCGTGGATATCACCGTCGGGACAAAGCATATCTCCTTCTCCATCGGGGACACGGTGCTGGTGTCCCGGCGTCTCGAGGGAGAATTTCTGAATTACAGAAAGAGCGTGCCGACGGAATTTGCCGTGTCGTTCGAGGCGGACAGGGAAGAATTTATGAAGGCGGTCAGCCGCGTGTCCCTCATCATAGACGAGAAAACGAAGATTCCGCTGCGTCTGTTCGTCTCCGCCGACCAGATCATCATACGGTGCGCTACGGCAATCGGGAAGGGAACGGACGGGTGCAGCGTGAAAAACACCTCCGACATGAGCCTTGTCATCGGCTTCAACAACCGCTACCTTCTCGACGCGCTGAAGGCCGCCCCCGCCGACACCGTCCGCATGGGCATGAATACCGCCTCCTCCCCCGGGGTCATCCTGCCGGCGGACGGCAGCGACAGCTTCGCGTATATGATTCTTCCCGTAAGGCTGCGGGACGACGGATGAGGATAGAAAGGCTTGCCCTTTCCGGGTTTCGGAATTACAGCGAGCAGGCCGTAGAGTTCGGTCCGGACGTAAACGTCATATCCGGCCCGAACGCCCAAGGGAAAACAAATCTTCTGGAGGCGGTCTACCTCCTCACGGGAGCGCACAGCTTCCGCACGCGGTTCGACCGGGAGATGATAGGCTTCGACTGCGGGTGGGCGAGCATCCTCGCCGACGTGGATTCCGGCGGAAGGCAGCAGACCATCCGCCTGCTTCTTCGGAGAGGGCAGCGCCGCCTTGTGACGGTAAACGCGGTGAAAAAGACCTCCGCGGAGCTTTCCGGGGTGATGACCGCGGTGCTGTTTTCCCCCGACGACCTGTATCTTATAAAAGAAGGGGCGGCGGCCCGGCGGCGGCTGATGGACAGCGCCATTTGTCAGCTCCGCTCCGGCTACGCCGCGGCGCTGTCGGACTTCAACAGGCTCTATAATAACAAAACGAGGATTCTCCGGGACTGGCGCGAAAAACCGAGCCTTCTCGATACGCTCGACGAGTTTTCCGACGGACTTGCGCGCTGCTCCGCCCGCATCATACGATACAGAGCGTCTTTTGTGCAGCGGCTGCAAAGCGCGGCCGCGCCTATACACCGGGACTTTTCCGGCGGCGGGGAGGAGCTTTCCCTCGTTTACACGACCGTGAGCACGGTGACAGACCCTCTCGCCCCGGCGCAGGAGATATATTATCAGATCTGCGACCATCAGGAAAAGCACCGGCAGGCGGAGCTGGACGCCGGTCAGTGCCTCACCGGGGCGCATAAGGACGATATAGAGATATCCATAAACGGCGCGGCGGCCCGCAGCTTTGCCTCTCAGGGACAGACGCGGACGGCGGCGCTGAGCATAAAGCTGGCCGAGCGGGAGATATTCCGCGCGGAGACGGGGGAATACCCCGTGCTGCTGCTGGACGACGTGCTCTCGGAGCTTGACAGCGTAAGGCAGGAATTTGTCCTGAACCGCATCGGCGGCGGTCAGACGCTCATCACCTGCTGCGAGGACGAAACCATACGCCGCCGCACGGGAGGCAGGGTATTTACCGTCAGCGGCGGCGCCATCCGGCGGGAGGAATAGAACGTGTATCTTTATCTTGGCGGCGGCTCCGTCATAGAGGAAAGAGACATCGTGGGCGTGTTCGACCTTGACAACACCTCCTGGTCGCGGCACACGCGGAGATTTCTTTCCATGGCGGAAAAAGACGGACTGCTGGAAAACGCAGCGCCCGACATACCGAGATCCTTCGTGGTATCCAAGGGCGGGAACATCATATTGACACAGCCGAACACGGCGACGCTCGCCCGGCGGCTGAACGAGCAGGAGAAAATAAATGTCTGAGCTGAACGAAAAGGTAACGCAGGAATATGACGCATCGAAGATCCAGGTGCTGGAGGGGCTTGAAGCCGTCCGTATGCGTCCGGGCATGTATATCGGGTCTACCTCGTCCTCGGGACTGCACCATCTTGTTTACGAGATCGTGGATAACGCCATCGACGAGGCGCTGGCCGGGTACTGCAACCATATCGAGGTCGTCATCGAGGACGGCGACGTGATTAAAGTGACCGACAATGGCCGCGGCATTCCCGTGGATATCCAGGAACAGACGGGAAAGCCCGCGCTGGAGGTCGTTTACACCGTCCTCCACGCCGGAGGAAAATTCGGCGCCGGCGGCTATAAGGTCTCCGGCGGTCTCCACGGCGTGGGCGCTTCCGTCGTGAACGCCCTGTCCGACTGGTTGGAGGTAGACGTCCACAAAAACGGGAAAATATACCACATGGAATTTTCCCGGGGCGAAAAGACGAAGGACATGACCGTCATCGGAACGACCGATCATACGGGCACGACGGTGCGCTTCCATCCCGACCCGGAGATGTTCGACGACACGGAATATGATTATGAAACGCTCCACCTCCGTATGCGGGAGCAGGCGTTTCTGAACGCGGGTCTTCGCATCTCCACAAAGGACGAGCGCCCCGGCAGGGAGGCCTTCGACGAGATGTTCTATGAGGGGGGCATACGGGAATTTGTCTCCTTCATCAACAGGAACAAGACCCCCATCCACGAGCAGGTCGTTTATATGCAGGGCGACCGCGCCGACGCCACGGCGGAGATCGCCATCCAGTGGAACGACGGATACAACGAAAACCTCGTGTCCTTTGCCAACAATATCCACACCCCGGAGGGCGGTATGCACGAGACGGGCTTCAAAACCGCGCTCACCCGGGTTTTGAACGCATACGGCCACAAAGCAAAGCTTTTGAAGGACGAGGAATCCCTCTCCGGCGAGGATGTCCGCGAGGGCATAACCGCCGTTATCTCCGTAAAGCTTACGAATCCCCAGTTCGAGGGCCAGACGAAGGCAAAGCTCGGCAACTCCGAGATGCGAACTCTTGTCGATACCGTCGTCAGCAGCAGGCTCGACCAGTTTTTGGAGGAAAACCCCGCTGTCGGGAAGGCCATTCTGGATAAGGCCATGACAGCCTCCCGCGCCAGAGAAGCGGCCCGCAAGGCCCGGGAGAGCGTGCGCCGCAAGACGGGCCTCGAATCCGGCCAGATGCCCGAAAAATTAAAAGACTGCAACGAGCGCGATCCGGCGCTGTGCGAGATATACATCGTGGAGGGCGACTCCGCCGCGGGTTCGGCAAACCAGGGGCGGGACAGCCGCTTTCAGGCGACGCTTTCCATGTGGGGCAAAATGCTCAACGTCGAAAAGGCCCGGGCCGACAAGATATACGGAAACGACAAGCTCTACCCCATGATCGTGGCGCTGGGCGCCGGGATCGGCCCGGAATTTAATATCGACAAGCTCCGCTATCACAAGATCATCATCATGGCCGATGCGGACGTGGACGGCTCCCATATCCGTACGCTCCTGCTGACATTCTTCTTCCGCTATATGAGGCCGCTCATCGAAAAAGGCTATGTCTATTCCGCTGTCCCGCCGCTGTATAAGCTCACGAGGGGCAAGACCCAGCGGGTGGCCTATTCCGACGAGGAGCGGGACGCCATCTCCGCCGAGCTGCGGGGCGGCAATGACAACGTGAAGATCGACATAAGCCGCTTCAAGGGCTTGGGCGAGATGAACGCCGAGGAGCTTTGGGAAACCACCATGAACCCGGAGACGAGAACGCTCCGGCGCATTACGCTGGACGACGCGGTAAAGGCGGATGAGGTATTCACCATCCTCATGGGCGAGGAAGTCGAGCCGCGCAAGCAGTGGATAGAGACGAACGCGAAATACGTCGTCAATCTGGACATTTAAGGAGGCGACGGAAACGTGGCGCACAACAGAGATTATAAGCCGGAGGATATTGCTTTCCCCGAGCAGCATATAGAAGAAAGCGAGCTTGTCCGCGAGATGCAGTCAAGCTATATAGACTATGCCATGTCCGTCATTGTGGGGCGCGCCCTGCCGGACGTGCGCGACGGCCTGAAGCCCGTCCATCGCCGCATCCTTTACGCCATGTACGAGGACGGTTTGACGCGGGACAAGCCCTTCCGCAAATGCGCGACCGCCGTCGGCACCGTGCTTGGCCGTTACCATCCCCACGGCGATGCGTCGGTATACGACGCGCTCGTACGTCTGGCGCAGGATTTCTCCCTCCGCTACCCCCTCATCGAGGGACACGGCAACTTCGGCTCCGTGGACGGCGACCCCCCGGCAGCCTACCGTTATACCGAGGCGCGCATGGCGAAAATGGCCGAGGAAATGCTTCGGGACATCGAAAAGGATACGGTGGACTGGGATCCGAACTTCGACGAAACGCGAAAAGAGCCCCGGGTCCTGCCGAGCCGCTTTCCGAACCTTCTTGTAAACGGCTCGAGCGGCATCGCCGTCGGTATGGCGACGAATATCCCGCCCCATAACCTGACGGAGGTCATAAACGCCGCCATATGCGTTTTGGATAACCCGGACGCGCAGCTTGAGGATCTCATGCAGCACATAAAGGGGCCGGATTTTCCGACAAAGGGCATCATCATGGGCCGCAGCGGGATCCGTCAGGCCTATGCCACCGGCCGGGGCCGCGTGACAGTCCGCGCCCGTGCGGAATTTGAGGAATACGGCAGGGATCACCGCACGCGCATCGTCGTGACGGAGCTTCCCTATCAGGTCAACAAGCGCGCCCTTGTGGCGGCCATCGCCGAGCAGGTGCGCGACAAGCGCATCGAGGGCATATCCGATCTCCGGGACGAATCCGACCGGAACGGTATGCGTATCGTCATCGAGCTCAAGCGCGACGCGAACGGGCAGGTCGTCCTGAACCGGCTCCTGAAGCAGACCCAGATGCAGATCACCTTCTCCATCAATATGCTGGCGCTGGTGGAGAACCAGACCCAGCCCAAAATCCTGTCCCTGCGCCATATGCTCGACGAGTATCTGGCCTTTCAGGAGGAGATCATCGAGCGGCGGACGAGATACGACCTCCGCAAGGCGCGGGAGCGCGCCCATCTGCTGGAGGGGCTCCTCATCGCGCAGGACAACATCGACGAGGTCATAAAGATCATCCGCGAAAGCTACGACAACGCCAAAGAAAACCTTATGGCGCGCTTCGGGCTGGACGAGGTGCAGGCGCAGGCCATCTGCGATATGCGCCTTATCTCCCTGCAGGGGCTGAACCGCGAAAAGCTTCAGGCCGAATATGACGAGATCCAGAAAAAGATTGCCCGGTATCTGGAGCTGCTGGACGACCCGGAAAAGCTCAAGGGCGTCCTGAAGGAGGAGCTTGCCGCTATCCGCGACAAATACGGCGACGGGCGCAAAACGGAGATACAGGACGTATTCGACGAGATAGATGTAGAAGACCTCATCCCGGAGGAGGAGTGCGTCTATACCATGACGGGCAACGGATACATCAAGCGCCTGCCCGCCAGCGAGTACCGCAGCCAGAACCGGGGCGGCCGCGGCGTACGCGCCATGGCGACCCGGGAGGAGGATTATGTGGAGACGGTGTTCACCGCCTCGAGCCACGACTATATCCTGTTTTTCACCTCCGCCGGACGGGTCTACAGGAAAAAGGGCTACCAGATCCCGGAGACGGGCCGCGCCTCCCGGGGCGCGCCTATCGTGAACTTCGTGCCGCTGGAGCCGGAGGAACGGGTGCAGGTCATGCTCCATGTCCGGGAAATCGACGACCGGCGGTATATTTTCTTTGCCACGGAAAACGGCACGGTCAAGCGTATGCGGCTCGACGAGCTGAAAAATATCCGCAGCAGCGGCATTCGGGCCCTGACGCTGGACGAGGGCGACCGGCTCATCTCCGTAAGCCTCACCGACGGCGGGGACAAGATACTCATGGCCACGGCCCGCGGTATGGCCATCTGCTTTGAAGAAACGGACGTCAGGGCCATGGGCCGGACGGCCATGGGCGTGCGGGGCATAAAGCTCCGGGCAGGCGACCGGGTCGTCGGCGCGAGCCGCGCTGTCGCCGGGCGCACGGTGCTGTCCGTTACCGAAAACGGATTCGGAAAGCGCACGGCGGTGGAGGAATATTTGCGCGGCGACGCGGTACAGAAGCGCGGCGGCTTCGGCATGAAAAACTATACTGTCACCGAAAAGACCGGCGCCGTGGCGGACATGAAGATCGTCACCGGCGAGGAGGATCTTCTCATCGTCTCGAACGACGGCACCATGATCCGCACAGACGTGGGCTCCGTGTCCATATACGGCCGCGCGGCGCAGGGCGTGCGCGTCATGCGCCCGGCAGAGGGCAGCCGCGTCATCTCCGCAGCCTGCACGGAAAAGGCGGAGCAGGAGGACGAACCCGGCGACGAGAGCCGGAGCGGGGAATGAAGGACGTGATCGTTTACACCGACGGGGCCTGCTCGGGAAATCCCGGCCCCGGCGGCTGGGCGGCCGTGCTGTCCTATAAAGACAGGGAAAAGGAGATCTCCGGCGGCGAGAGGGAAACGACCAACAACCGCATGGAGCTGACCGCCGTTATCCGGGCGCTGGAATGTCTTAAGGAGCCGTGCGCCGTGACGGTGTACACCGACAGCCAGTATATTTCCCGGGCAATCACCGAGGGCTGGCTGAAAAAGTGGAAGGCGGCGGGCTTCACCAAAAAGGGCGGACTGAAAAACGCCGAGCTGTGGCGCGAGCTGGACGGCCTTTTGCAGACCCATCAGGTAACGTTCCGATGGGTGAAGGGTCACGCCGGGAACGGATACAACGACCGCTGCGACCGTCTCGCCGTCAGCGAACGGGAAAAATTTGCGGAATAAAAAAACGGGGACTGCCGGAGCTTCGCGGCAGTCCCTTATTTATATTATATTGAGAAAATGAGCGGCTCCGCGCCTCAGCAGACGGGGACGACCCAGCCGTAGGGATCGGGGATCTTGCCCCACTGGATGCCGGTCACGGTGTCGTACAGCTTCTGCGTCAGCTCGCCGATCCGGAAGCCGCCGATGGTGTGCGCCTGTCCGTTATAGATGATCTGGCCGATGGGGGAGATGACGGCGGCGGTGCCGGTGCCCCAGGCCTCCTCCAGCTCGCCGCTCTCCGCCGCGGCGACAAGCTCGTCCACGGAGATGTCGCGCTCCTCCACCTCATAGTCCATGCTCTTCAGCACCTCGATAACGGATTTGCGGGTGATGCCGGGAAGGACAGAGCCCTTCGCGAGAGAGGGCGTCACAATCTTGCCGGAGATTTTGAACATGACGTTCATGGCGCCGACTTCCTCGATGTATTTCTGTTCCACGCCGTCGAGCCACAGCACCTGACTGAGCCCCTTCTGCTCCGCCAGCTCGCTGGCGTGGAGGGAGGCGGCGTAGTTGCCGCCGCATTTGGCAAAGCCCGTGCCGCCGCGGACGGCGCGCACCTCGCGGCTTTCGATGGCAATCTTGACGGGGTTGAGACCCTCGGGGTAATAGCTCCCGACGGGGCTCGTCATGATGCAGAACAGATAGGTGTTGGACGCATGGACGCCCAGATGGGCGTCGGTGGCGATGATGAAGGGCCGGATGTAAAGGCTGGTGTCCGGCTCCGAGGGAACCCAGTCCTTGTCTACCTCCACCAGCGTTTTGAGGGCTTTCAGATAAATGTCCTCCGGCACCTGAGGAATGCACAGCTTCTCTGCGGAGCGGTTCATGCGGGCGATGTTCTCCGTCGGGCGGAAAAGCTGGATGGAGCCGCTGGCGGTGCGGTATGCCTTGAGCCCCTCGAAGATTTCCTGCGCGTAGTGCAGGACCATGGTGGCGGGCTCCAGAGACAGGGGGCCGTAGGGCACGATGCGGGCGTCGTGCCAGCCCTGACCTTTGGTGTAGTCCATAAGGAACATGTGGTCGGAAAAATAACTGCCGAAGGGGATGCCCTCGATGGCGGGCTTCTGCTTCGGGGCGGTGGTTCTGGTGATGGTGATGTCCATGCTGATGCCTCCTCTTTTATTTCAAAAAAACCAGATGCTTTTGCGGCGTTGTTATAGGCATTATAGTATGTTTTCTCCCGGTTAGCAAGATAAACGGAGGGAAAAACGGCGTTTTTTTGTTAAAGACTTTCGGTATTTTGTAACTTTCTCTATGAATTTCGTAACTAACGTGATATAATGTAACAGATAATGTAAAAAGTTACAAGGAAAGAGGTGGGGGGCGTGAAAAAAGCGGAGCGGGCGCTCGTCCCGCTTCTGGCGGCGCTCACGGCTCTTTCCTGCGCCGGGTGCGCGCCTGCGGGGGCGGACGGCCTGTATGCCCTGCCCCGCATGTCCGACGAATACGTCCAGCTTGAAACGCTCATCTCCCAGCGCATCGAGGACGGCGGCGAATACGCCGCGCCGACCGGCGGCTCGAACCGCCAGTCCGTCCAGCTCCACGACCTTGACGGCGACGGGACGGAGGAGGCCGTTGCTTTTCTGGCCGACAGCGACCACACCCCCACCGTCTGCGTTTACCGGCGGGGAAGCGGGGAGGAGTACTTTCTTGACACCGTCATATACGGCGAAGGCTCCGCCGTCGGCAGCGTGGAATACGCCGACGTCAGCGGCGACGGGATTCAGGAGCTCATCCTCACATGGCAGATCGGCGGCGATATGCGTCTTTTGTCGGTCTACTCCCTTGCGGGGGAGGAGCCTGCGGCGCTGCTGAACGCGGACTGCTCGGAATTTCTCCTGAGCGACCTTGACGGCGACGGGACGGAGGAGCTTATCGACCTCGTCCTCGAGCCCGGCGGCGGGAGCAGCCTTGTCCGCTATACCTTTGGGGAGGACGGGGGCGCGAGCTCGTCGTCCGCGCTCCTCTCCGAGGGGATAACGGAGATCCTCCGCGCCCGGACGGGGTATCTGTCCGACGGCGGGACGGCTCTTTTCGTGGAAAGCGGCTGGGAGGACGAGCTTATCACCGACGTGTTCACCGTCAGCGCGGACGCGGTCCGCAACATCACAATGGCGTCCAGTGGCCGAAGCGGCACCCTCCGCACGAGGGAGGCATACGCCGAGGACATAAACGGCGACCGGGTCATGGAGCTGCCGGAGGCGTCCGGCGATATCCTGAACTGGTACAGCCTTGACGCGTCCGGGCGGAAGACGCTGGCGATGACCACCTACCACGATTTCGCAAACGGGTGGTATCTGGCGCTGCCGGAGCTGATGCTGTCGGAGCTGACCGTGGAGACGGAGGACAGCGTTTCCGGCGAGACAGCGGCCGTGTTCACCGTCGCGGACGGCTCCGGCCGCCAAACGCTTCTTGCCATATACACGCTTACCGGGGAGAACCGGCTTGACCGCGCAGGCGAGGAGGGGCGCTTCGTCCTTGCCGAGGGCGAAACGACGGTTTACGCCGCCGAGCTTTTCACAGACGCGCTGACCGAGGAAGAAATAACGGACAGCTTTAACCTTATCGCATATACAGAGTGGCAGACAGGGGTATCGTAAGGAGGAAGAAAGATGAAAAAGGTACTGGTGCTGGAGGACGAGTCGAGCATACGCAGCTTCGTGGTCATAAACCTCAAGCGTTCCGGCTATGAGCCCATCGAGGCGGAGACAGGCGAGCAGGCGCTGGAGCAGCTCAAGCAGAACCCCGATATCAAGGTGGCGCTGCTGGACGTGATGCTGCCGGACATCGACGGCTTCGAGGTATGCCGCCGCATCCGCGCCGGCGACTCGAAGATCGGCATCATCATGCTGACCGCGAAATCTCAGGAGATGGACAAGGTGACCGGCCTTATGACCGGCGCGGACGACTATGTGACAAAGCCCTTTTCCCCCGCGGAGCTCACCGCCCGCATCGACGCGCTTTTCCGCCGCACGGGAAACGACGAGTCTCAGGAGGACACCGGCGAGCTGCACCACGGCCCCTTCCGCCTGAACACCCGCAACCGCACGCTGGAGAAAAACGGCGAGCGCATAAAGCTTACGCAGATCGAATATTCCATCATGAAGCTGTTTATGGACAACCCCGGCCGGGCCCTGTCCCGGGAGGACATCCTGAATGCCGTCTGGGGACGGGACTACTTCGGCGAGCTGAAGATCGTCGATGTGAACATCCGCCGTCTGCGCATAAAGATCGAGGACAACAGCACCATCCCCACCTACATCACCACGGTTTGGGGCTACGGCTATAAGTGGGGGTTCTGACGAACCTGCGCGCCTGAAAACGGACAGGGAAAGGAAGTGAAGCGCCATGGAAACGACAAAGCGCGCCCGGGGGCTCCGGGTGCGCTGGCTGCGCTCCGGCATACTGCTGACCGTCGTTATCGTGGCGCTGTTCACGGCTGTGGTATCCCTTGGCGCGCGCAGCTACTGCTATAACGCGGTTCGCACAGGGCTGACCGCCAAGGCTCAGTCCGCCTCGGCCTTTTTTACGGGGTACATCTCCCAGACCTACGGCGAATATTACCAGAGCGCCTATCGCTATACGGAAAGCTTTGAGGACAAGGACGTCATAAGCCTCCAGTTCATCAATACCCGCGGCGCGGTGGAGATATCGAGCTACGGCATCTCCGCCGGGACGACGCCCGGCACGCCGGACGTGGAGACGGCGCTGACGGAAAAGACCGTCGGCTCATGGACGGGCCGGAGCGCGGCGGGCGAGCGGGTCATGGCTGTCACAGCGCCGCTTTTGACGGCGGACGGCTCCGTGGTCGGCGCCATGCGGTATGTGACGAGCCTGCGCCTCGTGTCCCGGCAGGTGCGCGCCGTTACCGCGCTGGCGGCGGGGGTCGGCCTTATCATCATACTGGCGGTGGTGCTGTCGAATATGTACTTTATCCGCACGGTGACGGAACCGCTCGTGGAGCTCACCGCTCTGGCCCGGCGCATCGCGGAGGGCTCCTACGGCATACAGGCCCAGCGGAAATATGACGACGAGATCGGCGACCTCACCGACGCCATCAACGAGATGAGCGTCAAGATAGGCGAGGCGGAACGGACGCAGACGGAATTTATCTCCTCCGTTTCCCATGAGCTGCGAACGCCCCTGACCGCCATCACCGGCTGGTCGGAGACGCTGGCCTATGACGACGCCATCACCGGCGACTCCCGGCGGGGCATCGAGATCATCGCCAAGGAATCCGGGCGGCTCACGAAGATGGTGGAGGAGCTTTTGGAATTTACCCGCATCCAGGACGGGCGCTTCAACCTGAACGTCGTGCCTATGGACGTGGCCGGGGAGCTGGCGGACGCGCTGTTTGCGTACGGAAAGCTGCTGGCCAAGGAGGGCATGACGGTGGAATATACGCCGCCGCCGACGCGGATCCCCAATATCCTGGGGGACGCGGAGCGGCTCAAGCAGGTGTTTTTGAATATCATGGACAACGCCGCCAAATATGGCCGCGAGGCCGGGCGCATCGTTGTCACCATCGGGGCTACGGGAAGCTGGGTGGTCATCCGCTTTCGGGATTTCGGCCCCGGCATCCCGCCGGAGGAGCTTCCCTATGTCAAGAAAAAATTCTACAAGGGCAGCGGCAAGGAGCGCGGAAGCGGCATCGGTCTTTCCGTGTGCGACGAGATCATCACCCGGCACAAGGGGCGTCTGGAGCTGGAAAACGCCACCGACGGCCGCACGGGGCTTATCGTCACGATCACCCTTCCCGTCATAAACGAGGAAGAGCTGACCATATAGCAGATCCAAATCAAGAAAGGCGGTATCATGGCAGAGGAACAAAACAAAAATTTTCGCACGTCCATCGGCGGTCAGGCGCTGATCGAGGGCATCCTCATGCGCGGCGTGGATAAGCAGTCCGTCGTCATCCGCGCGCCGGACGGCGGGCTCGTATCGAAGGTCGATCCGCTCCACCCCCCGCGGGAAAAGCATCCCGTGCTGGGCTGGCCGTTCATACGCGGCGTTGTAAATTTTATCGACAGCATGGTGCAGGGCATGAAGGCGCTGACGTATTCGGCTCAGTTCATGCCGGAGGAGGAGCAGGAGCAGCCGTCGAAGCTCGATCTGTGGATAGAAAAAAAGTTCGGCACGGAAAAGGCGGAGAAGTTCGTCATCGGCACGGCGATGGTGCTCGGGCTTGCTCTGGCGGTGGGGCTGTTCATCTTCCTGCCTACGTTCCTTGTGGGCCTTATCCCCGGCCTGAAAACGGGACATGACGGCCTGCGGACGCTTCTGGAGGGCGTCGTGAAGCTCGTCATATTCCTTGCTTATATGTACGGCGTTTCCAGAATGAAGGATATCCGGCGCCTGTTTTCCTATCACGGCGCGGAGCACAAAACCATCTTCTGTTACGAGCACGGCAAGGAGCTGACGGTGGAAAACGCGCGGACGGAAAGCCGCCTCCACCCCCGCTGCGGCACGAGCTTTCTGCTGGTGGTCATCATCCTGTCCATTTTTGTGTTTATCCTTGTAAATTCCTTCCTGCATGTGGACAATACGTTTTTGCGCATCCTCGTAAAGCTCGTGCTCCTGCCGGTGGTGGTGGCGCTGACCTATGAGCTGAACCGCTGGCTCGGACGCCACGACGACAAGCTGATCTCCCGCATCCTTTCGTGGCCCGGGCGGCAGCTCCAGCGCCTGACGACCAGCGAGCCGGACGACTCCATGCTTGAGGTGGCCATTCAGGCGATGAAGCTTGTGATACCGGATGTGCGGGGCTCGGACGCATACTGACGAACGGACGAACGGATATGAGCTATGGCAAAGACATATAACGACATATACATAGACACCCGGAAAAGGCTCAAAAACGCCGGTATCGAGGCGTGCGGGCTGGAGGCGCGGCTCATCGTGGCCGGCGCGGCGGGAAAAACGGTCGCCCAGCTCACGCGGGATCTGCCCCTGTACGCCGGGGACAGGCTTGCCGACACGGTGCGGGCGATGGTCGACCGGCGGCTTGCCGGCGAGCCGGTGGCGTATATCACGGGAAGCTGGGAGTTTTACGGCGTGGAGCTCGAGATAACGCGGGACGTGCTCATCCCCCGCGCCGATACGGAGGTTCTTGTGCAGGCCGCCATCGAGCTGTTTTCCGGCAAAAACGGCCGGCCCCGCATCCTCGACCTGTGCGCCGGCTCCGGCTGTATAGGCTGCGCTCTGGCCGCGCACATGCCGGGGGCGAAGGTCGTTTTGGCGGACAACGATCTCCGGGCGCTTTCCGTGTGCCGGAGGAATGTGGAGAAAAACGGTCTGGAAGGCCGGGCCGTGTGCGTGGACGCGGACGCGACGGAAAAGCCGCCCATGCTTTTGGGGAAATTCGATCTGCTCGTCTGCAACGCGCCCTATGTCCCCAGCGCGGAGCTGGAGACGCTCGACCCGTCCGTAAGGGATTATGAGCCTGTGGCCGCGCTGGACGGCGGAGAGGACGGGCTCGATATCATCCGAGCGGTGCTGCGGCTGTGGACGTCCGTTTTGAAGCGGGGCGGGACGGTCATGCTGGAGGTCGGCGAGGGACAGGCTCCCCCGGTCATGGAGCTGCTGCAAAAGGCGGGCTATGCCGATATCGAGGCGCTGGAGGATACCGCCGGGACGGCGCGGGTCGTCGTCGGGCGTCTGCCGTAACGGCAAAAAAATAGAAAGAGCCGCTCTTTCGGGCGGCGGCAAAGGAGAAGCTTATGGCGACCAACAAAAAGACCCCCGTAACGCAGGTGGGGCAGGCGGCGGACAAGAAAAAGGCGCTGGAAACGGCGCTGCACCAGATAGAGAAGGACTACGGCAAGGGCGCTATCATGCGTCTGGGCGAGGATATTCCCGTGAACGTGGAGGCCATCTCCACCGGCTCCCTCGGGCTGGACGTGGCTCTTGGCATCGGCGGCGTCCCAAGAGGCCGCATCGTGGAGATATACGGCCCGGAGGCCAGCGGCAAGACGACCCTTGCCCTGCATATCGTGGCCTCCGCGCAGAAGGGCGGCGGCGAGGCCGCGTACATCGACGTGGAGCACGCGCTGGAGCCGGCTTACGCCCGGGCGGTCGGCGTGGATATCGACAACCTCCTGATCTCTCAGCCGGACACCGCCGAGCAGGCGCTCCAGATAGCCGAGGCGCTGGTACGCTCCGGCGCCATCGACGTCATCGTCGTGGACTCCGTGGCGGCGCTCCTCCCGCGCAGCGAGCTGGAGGGGGATATGGGCGATTCCTCCGTGGGCGTTCTGGCGCGGCTCATGAGTCAGGCGCTCCGCAAGCTTGCGGGCATCGTGTCGAAGACGAACACCATCGTCATCTTCATAAACCAGCTCCGCGAGAAGATCGGCGTCATGTACGGGAACCCCGAAACGACGCCCGGCGGCCGCGCGCTGAAATATTATTCCAGCGTCCGTCTGGACGTGCGCCGGGTGGAGGCCATCAAAAACGGCGACGAGATGATAGGCAACCGCACCCGCGTGAAGGTCGTGAAAAACAAGGTCGCGCCCCCGTTCAAGGAGACGCAGTTCGATATCATATACGGCGAGGGCATCTCGAAGATCGGCGAGATCGTGGACATGGGCGTGCGTCTGGAGCTCATCGAAAAGGCCGGCGCGTGGTTCACCTGCTGCGGCGAGCGTATCCAGGGCCGCGAGGGCGTCAAGGAATTTTTGCAGGAAAATCCCGACAAGGCCGCCGAGCTGGAGGAGCAGATACGCGCGAACGCCCACAAGCTCATGACGCCGCAGGCGGTGAAGGCCGCCAAGGCCGCCGGCCGCGCCGTGGACGTCAGCGCCGAGGATTTCGACGACGGCGGCGGGGAATAAGCGCACGCCGTGGAACCGAAAAGAAAACGATACGCCGTCAGGCCGGCGTCGGAGGAACCGGCGTCGGACGGCGCGCGCCCGGGCCGGGAAAAGCAGCGCCTTACGCCTCTGGAACAGGCGAAAAAATGGGCCGCGGACTATCTGGCCCGCCCCCATTCCGAAAAAGAAGTGCGGGACAAGCTCCGGGAAAAGGGCTGCGCGCCGGAGGACATCGACACGGTCTGCGCCCTGTGCGTGGATTACGGCTTTATAGACGACGCGGAATATGCCGCCATGGTCGTCCGCCATTATGCCGGACGGGGCTACGGCCCGGGGCGCATCCGCGTGGAGCTTGGCCGCCGGGGCGTCGGCCGCGAGCTGTGGGACGCGGCGCTTTCCGAGCTGCCGGAGGACGGCGGGGAGACCATCGACCGGCTTCTGGCCGCCCGTCTGCGCGGGAAGGACGCATCCGACCGCAGGGAACGGGACAAGGCGGCAAACGCCCTGTACCGCCGGGGCTTTTCCTGGGACGATATCCGCGCTGCCATGGCGCGGTACGGCCGGGAGGAATAATACGCGGAGAGACAAGCATGAAAGTATCGTTCACATCCCTTGGATGCGCGAAAAACCTCATAGATTCCGAGCAGATGATGGCTCTCGTCGCCGAGGCGGGGCACACGCTCGTTTCCGATCCCGCCGAGGCCGACGCCGCGGTAGTCAATACCTGCGCCTTTATCGAGGCCGCCCAGCAGGAGGCCATCGACGCCATTTTGGAGCTGGCGGAGCTGAAAAAAACCGGCTCTCTCCGCCGTCTGGTGGTGACGGGATGCCTGCCCCAGCGGTATCAGGGGGATATTTTGCGGGAGATCCCGGAGATAGACGCCGTGCTCGGCACGGCGAGCTTTCCCGACATCGTCCGGGCGCTGGAGTCGGACGAGCGGCACTTTTCCCGCTTTCTGGATAAAAACGCTCCCCTGCCGGAGCTTCCCCGGGCGGTGTCCACCGGCCCGGCCTGGGCCTATATAAAGGTCGCGGACGGCTGCGACAACCGCTGCGCCTACTGCGTCATCCCCTCCATCCGGGGGCGCTACCGCTCCCGCCCGGCGCAGGCCGTGCTGGAGGAGGCCCGCGCGCTGGGGCGGGCCGGGGTTAAGGAGCTCATTCTCGTGGCTCAGAACCTCACCCATTACGGAAAGGATCTCCGGGACGGCACGACGCTCGCCATGCTTCTGCGCGAGCTTGCGAGGGTCCCCGGCATCGAGTGGATACGTCTGCATTACCTCTACCCCAGCGAAATGACGGACGAGCTCATAGACGTCATCGCCGACGAGCCGAAGGTCGTAAAATATCTCGACATGCCCATCCAGCATGTAAACGACCGCATCCTCCGCAGCATGCGCCGGCCGGAGACGAAGGCGCAGATAACGGCGCTTTTCGACAGGCTCCGGGCGCGTATAGACGGCGTGGTGCTCCGCACGAGCCTCATCGTCGGTCTGCCCGGCGAGGGACAGGCGGAGTTTGAGGAGCTCATGGATTTTCTGCGGGAGCAGAAGCTCCCCCGCGCCGGGGTGTTCGCGTACTCCCCGCAGGAGGGGACGGACGCCGCCGAAATGCCCGGCCGATGTACGGAGGAGCAGGCGCAAAGCCGCCGTATGCAGGTCATGGAGCTGCAAAACCGCATCATGGACGAATACGACCGGGAGCAGATAGGCCGCGAGTTTTCTGTCCTTTGCGAGGGCCGGGAGGACGATATGTGGTTTGGCCGCCGCTATGCCGATTCGCCGGATATCGACGGGCAGGTGTATTTCACCGGCTCCGCCGCGCCGGGCGATTTTGTCCGCGTTCGCATCACCGGCGCGGACGGCGGCGTTTTGACGGGCGAGGCGGTATAGACCGCCGGCGCCGTTTCTTCCGGCCGCGAATATGATATATATGGTGATATACCTATGTTTGAATATTTAAGGGAAACGATACGCGCCTATCAGGCTCGGGATCCCGCGGCCCGCAGCGCGTTTGAGATATGGCTGTATTATCCCGGCGTCAAGGCCGTCATGCGCCACCGGCGGGCGCACTGGTGCTGGACGCACGGACTGAAATTCCTTGGCCGCGGGATCTCCCAGCGCACCCGCCGCATCACCGGCATCGAGATACACCCCGGCGCGACCGTGGGGCGGCGGCTCGTCATCGACCACGGCATGGGCGTCGTCATCGGAGAGACGACGGAGATAGGCGACGACGTGCTCCTTTATCAGTGCGTCACGCTGGGCGGAACGGGAAAGGAGCACGGAAAGCGCCATCCCACCATCGGGAACAACGTGCTCATCGGCGCGGGCGCGAAGGTGCTCGGCCCCTTTACGGTGGGGGACAACAGCCGCATCGCCGCGAACGCCGTGGTGCTGTCGGAGGTGCCGCCGGACTCCACCGCCGTGGGCGTCCCGGCCAAGGTCGTTCGCATCGCCGGAGAAAAGGTCGATTATGCCGGAACGGTGGATCAGATAAGCGTCTCCGACCCGGTGACGCAGGAGATCGCGGCGCTGCGGGAGCAGCTTGAACGGCTCAGCCAAAATCTCACGAAGGAGGAGTAAGCTATGCGTTTTTACAATGATTTGACCATGCGCAAGGAGGAATTTGTCCCCATAGAGGAGGGAAAGGTGCGCATGTACTGCTGCGGCCCCACGGTGTATAACTATATCCATGTGGGGAACGCCCGGCCCATCATCATGTTCGACCTTCTGCGCCGGTATCTGGAGTACCGGGGCTATGAGGTGACGTACGTCCAGAACTTCACGGACGTGGACGACAAAATCATAAACCGCGCCCGGGAGGAGGGCATCTCCGCCGCCGAGGTCGCGGAAAAATATATCGCCGAATACTGGACGGATGTAAAGGGTCTCGGCGTCCGGGAGGCCACGGTTCACCCCAAAGCAACGGAGAATATCCCCCAGATCATCGAGCTTATCGAAACGCTCATCGACAAGGGCTACGCCTATGAGGTTCAGGGAGACGTATATTACCGCACCCTGAAATTCAAGGACTACGGAAAGCTCAGCCACCAGAGCCTTGACGACCTGCAGGCCGGGGCCCGCATCGAGGTCAACGACGTCAAGGAAAACCCCATGGACTTTGCCCTCTGGAAGGCGGCAAAGCCCGGCGAACCGGCCTGGCAGTCCCCGTGGGGCATGGGGCGGCCCGGCTGGCACATCGAATGCTCCGCCATGTCCAACCGCTATCTCGGCAAGACCATCGACATCCACGCCGGCGGCAAGGATCTGACCTTCCCCCACCACGAAAACGAGATAGCCCAGTCCGAGGCGGCAAACGGCTGCACCTTCGTCAATTACTGGCTGCACAACGGCTTTATAAACGTGGACAACAAAAAGATGTCGAAATCTCTCGGCAATTTCTTCACCGTCCGCGAGGCCGCCGGAGCCTATGGCTATGACTGCATCCGCCTGTTCATGCTCATGAGCCATTACCGCTCGCCGCTGAACTATTCTCAGGACGTCCTTGAGCAGGCGCAGTCGGCTCTCGACCGGCTCCGTACCGCCAAGGAAAATCTGGACTTTTTTGCGGAAAACGGCCGGGACGGGGCGCTGTCCGAGTCGGACG
Source organism: uncultured Oscillospiraceae bacterium (assembly GCA_964516625.1). Taxonomy (GTDB): domain Bacteria; phylum Bacillota; class Clostridia; order Oscillospirales; family Oscillospiraceae; genus CAJOIG01. The sequence continues at coordinate 47,839 of CAZEXC010000001.1, forward strand.
CCGCGTTCGCGGCGGGGCTGGCAAAATACCGGGAGCGCTTTATCGAGGTCATGGACGACGATTTCAACACCGCCGACGCCGTCTCCGTCATTTTTGAGCTCGTGCGGGACATAAACGCCGCCGTGTCCCCCGCCGCCGACCCCACAAAGGCGCTGGCGGAGAAATGCCGGGACATCTTCCTTGAGCTGTGCGGCGTGCTGGGCATACCTTTCGGACAGGAAGAGGATCTCGACGCGGAGATAGAAGAACGCATCGCCGCCCGTCAGGCCGCCCGCAGGGAGAAAAACTGGGCGGAGGCCGACCGCATCCGCGACGAGCTGAAGGCCCGCGGCATCCTCCTTGAGGATACGCCTCAGGGCGTAAAATGGCGCCGGGCGTGAAAAAATATCCGCGCAGGCGGGGAAATCACGCTTGACAAGTCGAAGGGATCGCGGTATAGTAAATAAAAATTTCATACGCTGAACGACCTGTTCAAACCGTTGACGCGGAGATAACGGTGACGATGCTCCCACAGAGAGTCCGCCTTGGCTGAGAGCGGATGGAAAACAAATCATCAAATGGACCGCCGAGGGCGCGGGTGAAACCGCGGCGCGCAGCCGCGGGAGTATGTCGCGACGTGTGGGCATACGTCAGTTGCCGGGGGTATGTCGGTACCCTGCTAAGTGTGCGGCTCCGGCCGCAAATCAAGGTGGCACCGCGGATTTTTCAATTCGTCCTTGACAAAAAGCTTTACGCTTTGTCAGGGACGATTTTGCTTTCCTGACGGGAGAAAGAAGGGGTATGATGATCTATCCGAAAATGGAGGATATCCAAAAGGCGGCCGCTTCCGGCGCGTACAGCATGGCGCCGGTGAGCATGGAAATGCTCTCGGACGTGAAAACGCCGATAGAGGTTTTGCGGATACTGAAAAACGTGTCCGAGCACTGCTATATGCTGGAGTCCATGGAGGACAGCGAAAGGTGGGGGCGGTACACGTTTCTGGGCTACCAGCCGAAGCTTGAGATAACCTGCATAAACGGCAAAATGAAGGTGGGCGATCTGTCCTTCGAGACAGACGATCCCGGGCGGTACATCCTGCAGGTGCTGCAAGCCCATAAAAGCCCCCGCTTTGAGGGCCTCCCCGCCTTTACAGGCGGGCTCGTGGGCTATTTTTCCTATGATTACCTGAAGTATTCCGAGCCGACGCTGCGGCTGGACGCGGAGGACACGGAGGGGTTCAAGGACGTGGATCTGATGCTGTTCGATAAGGTCATCGCCTTTGACAACTACCGCCAGAAGCTGATCCTCATCGTCAACATCTCGCTGGAGAACGTGGAGACGGAATACAACCGCGCCGTGATGGAGCTGCAGCAAATGGCGGAGCTCATTTACAGCGGCGCGCCCCGGAAGGACGTGCCGGGACGGCTCCTGTCGGAGATAACCCCCCTGTTCGGCAAGCAGACCTACTGCGGCATGGTGGAACGCGCGAAGCGCCACATCCGGGAGGGCGATATCTTTCAGGTCGTCCTGTCCAACCGTCTGGAGGCGCGGTACGAGGGGACGCTCCTGAACACCTATCGGGTGCTGCGGACGCTCAATCCCTCGCCGTATATGTTTTATTTCTCCAGCTCCGATATGGAGGTGGCCGGCGCGTCGCCGGAGACGCTCGTGAAGCTGGAAAACGGCGTTTTGCACACGTTTCCTCTGGCGGGCACGCGCCCCCGGGGCGGCACCGAGGAGGAGGATCGCCGTCTGGAGCGGGAGCTTCTCGCGGATCCGAAGGAGCTTGCCGAGCACAATATGCTGGTGGATCTCGGGCGAAACGACCTCGGCAAGATAAGCCGCTTCGGAAGCGTGAGCGTGGAAAAATACCACTCCATCGAGAAATATTCCCACGTCATGCACATCGGCTCCACCGTCCGCGGGGAGCTGGCGGAGGGCAAAACAGCGCTGGACGCCGTGGACGCCGTCCTCCCGGCGGGGACGCTCTCCGGCGCGCCGAAGCTGCGCGCCTGCCAGCTCATAAACGACATCGAAAACAACAAGCGGGGCATTTACGGCGGCGCCATCGGGTATCTGGACTTCACCGGGAACCTTGACACCTGCATCGCCATCCGCATCGCCTACAAGAAAAACGGCAGGGTATTTATCCGCAGCGGCGCGGGCATCGTGGCGGACTCCGTGCCGGAAACAGAGCATCAGGAGTGCCTGAACAAGGCCGCGGCGGTGGTCAAAGCCCTGCAAATGGCGGAGGAGGTGCGGTGATGATACTGCTTGTCGATAACTATGACAGCTTTTCCTATAATCTCTATCAGCTCGTAGGCTCTCTCGACCCGGATATCCGGGTCATTCGGAACGACGCCATGACGCCGGAGGAGATCGAAGCCCTGCGGCCCAAGGCCATCATCCTCTCCCCCGGGCCGGGCAAGCCGGAGGACGCGGGCGTCTGCGTAGACGTGGTGAAAAAGCTCGGCGCCAAAACGCCCATCCTCGGCGTGTGCCTTGGCCATCAGGCCATATGCGTCGCTTACGGGGCCACGGTCTCCTACGCCAAAACGCTCATGCACGGAAAGCAGTCCGCCGTCAGGCTCGACAGGGAATGTAAGCTGTTCGCGGGCTGCCCGGAGACGGTTCCCGTCGCCCGGTATCACTCTCTGTCCGTCGTCGGGGACACGCTGCCCGACACGCTCCCGGCGGCGGCGTGGGCGGACGACGGGGAGATTATGGCCGTGCGCCGCCGGGACTGCGACGTTTACGGCGTGCAGTTCCACCCGGAATCCATCATGACGCCGGACGGCCGGCAAATGATCCAGAATTTTTTAAAAATTGCGGAGGAAAAGAAAGTATGATTCGCGAAGCCATCATAAAGATAGTTGACAAGCAGGATCTCACCTATGACGAGGCGTACGCCGTGATGAACGAGATCATGGACGGCGAGACCAGCCAGACCCAGAACGCGGCGTTTCTGGCGGCGCTGTCCACCAAGAGCACAAAAGCCGAGACCATCGACGAAATATCCGGCTGCGCCGCGGCCATGCGCGACCACGCCGTCAGGGTGGAGCACGATATGGACGTCATGGAGATCGTCGGCACCGGCGGCGACGGCGCGCAAAGCTTCAATATCTCCACCACCTCGGCCCTTGTGGCGGCGGCGGGCGGCGTAAAAATCGCCAAGCACGGCAACCGCGCGGCGTCCTCCCGGTGCGGCACGGCAGACTGTCTGGAGGCGCTGGGCGTGAACCTCGACCAGTCCCCGGAAGCGTGCGTCCGGCTCCTGAAGGACGCAGGCATATGCTTCCTCTTCGCGCAGAAGTACCACACGTCCATGAAATATGTCGGCGGCATCCGCAAGGAGCTCGGCATCCGCACGGTGTTCAATATCCTCGGCCCGCTCACGAACCCCGCGAGCCCGGCGTTCCAGCTTCTCGGCGTCTATGACCCGTCCCTTGTGGAGCCGCTCGCCAGAGTGCTGACGAGCCTTGGCGTAAGGCGCGGCATGGCGGTCTACGGTCAGGACAGGCTCGATGAAATATCCGCCAGCGCGCCTACGTCCGTCTGCGAGCTGGATAACGGACAGTACCGCGCCTATGAGATATGCCCGGAGGATTTTGGGCTGGCGCGGTGCCGGAAATCCGACCTCACCGGCGGGACGCCGGAGGAAAACGCCCGGATCACCCGCGCCGTCCTGTCCGGCGAGCCCGGCGGAAAGCGAACAGCCGTCCTCCTGAACGCCGGCGCGGCTCTGTATATCGCGGGGAAGGCGGACACGATCGCCGAGGGCGTAAAGCGCGCCGGGGAGCTCATTGATTCCGGCGCGGCCCTGCGTACCCTCGAGCGGTTCATCGCCGCGTCGAACGAGGGATGACCGTATGGCGTCCATACTCGACACCATCGCCGATCACGCCCGCCAGCGGGTCCGGCAGGCGGCGGAGGAGGTTCCTCTCGACGCATTGAAAGCGCTCTGCCGGGACGCCGGACGGGCGGACGGGAAGCGTTTTCTCGCGGCGCTGAAAAGGCCCGGCGTCAGCTTCATCTGCGAGGTGAAAAAGGCCTCCCCCTCGAAAGGGGTCATATCCCCGGATTTCCCGTATAGGCAGATCGCGGAGGACTACGAGAGGGCGGGGGCGGACTGCATCTCCTGCCTTACGGAGCCGAAATGGTTCCTCGGCTCGGACGATATCTTCCGCGAGATACGCGCGGCGGTGAAGACCCCCATGCTGCGAAAGGACTTCGTCGTAGACGAATACCAGCTCTATGAGGCCGGGCTCATGGGCGCGGACGCGGTGCTCCTTATCTGCGGGATACTCGGCACGGAGACGCTCGCGCGGTATCTGGAGATCTGCGACGCGCTCGGCCTTGCCGCGTTGGTGGAGGCGCATGATAAAGCGGAGATCGCCTCCGCCGTTTCCGTCGGCGCGGAGATGATCGGCGTCAACAACCGGGATCTGAAGGATTTTTCCGTGGATTTCACAAACGCCCGGCGTCTGCGGGACAGCGTTCCGCCGGGGAAGGTCTATGTGGCGGAATCCGGCGTGCGCCGGCCGGAGGACGCGGCGGCGGTGAAGGCCGCCGGAGCCGACGCGGCGCTGGTGGGCGAGATGCTCATGCGCGCGCCGGACAAGGGCGCGGCGCTGGCGGCGCTCCGCGAGGCGGCAAAATGAAGCCGGTGCGGGTAAAGATATGCGGTCTGTCCCGCGCCGCCGATATCGAGGCGGTGAACCGCGTAAAGCCGGACTACTGCGGCTTTGTCGCGGAGTTTCCCAAAAGCCGCCGGAGCGTGTCCGCCGACAGGCTCCGGGCGCTCCGGGCGGAGCTGGACGACGCCGTCGCGCCGGTGGGCGTTTTCGTGGACGCGCCCCCCGCGCTGGTGGCGGGGCTTTTAAACGACGGGACGCTCGCCGCCGCCCAGCTCCACGGAAGCGAGGACGCGGCCTATATCGCCGCCCTGCGCGCGCTGACCGGCGGTACGGTATGGCAGGCGTTCCGGGTTCGCTCGGCGGCGGACGTCGCCCGGGCGGCGGAAAGCTGCGCGGACTTTGTGCTTCTGGACGCGGGGCAGGGCTGCGGGAAGGTCTTCGACTGGCGGCTTTTGCGGGGGTTCCCGCGGCCCTTTGGCCTTGCGGGGGGACTTACGCCCGACGCCGTCCCCGCCGCGCTGGAAACGGGAGCCGCGCTGCTGGACGTGTCCGGCGGCGTGGAGACGGACGGGCGGAAGGATCCGGGAAAAATCAGGGATTTTGTGGAACGTGTCCGTTCCGCTTGCGTATAGGAGGAAAAAACGGCATATGGAAAACAGGAACGGGCGCTTCGGCGTCCACGGCGGGCAGTATATCCCCGAGACGCTCATGAACGCCGTGACAGAGCTGGAGGACGCGTACGAGCGCTGTAAAAACGACCCGGACTTCCGTCGGGAGCTGGCGGCGCTTTTCAGCGACTACGCGGGGCGGCCCAGCCGCCTGTACTTCGCGGGGAGGATGACGGAGGATCTTGGCGGCGCGAGGATATATTTGAAGCGCGAGGATCTCAACCACACCGGCGCGCATAAGATAAACAACGCCCTCGGTCAGGCGCTCCTTGCCAAAAAAATGGGAAAGACCCGCCTCATCGCGGAGACCGGCGCGGGGCAGCACGGCGTCGCCACCGCCACGGCCGCGGCCCTGCTGGGTATGCAGTGCGTGGTCTTCATGGGCCGGAAGGACATGGAGCGTCAGGCGCTGAACGTCTACCGTATGCGGCTTCTGGGCGCGGAGGTCGTCCCGGTCACCACCGGCACGGCCACGCTCAAGGACGCGGTATCCGAGGCCATGCGCGAGTGGACGAGCCGCATCGACGATACCCATTACTGCCTCGGATCGGTCATGGGGCCGCACCCGTTCCCCACCATCGTGCGGGATTTTCAGGCCGTGATATCGAAGGAGATAAAGGAGCAGATTCTGGAAAAGGAGGGGCGTCTGCCGGACGCGGTGATAGCCTGCGTGGGCGGCGGGAGCAACGCCATCGGCGCGTTTTACCACTTCATCGACGAGCCCTCCGTGCGGCTGATCGGCTGCGAGGCCGCCGGGCGCGGCATCGACACGCCCGAGACGGCGGCTACCATCAGCACCGGGCGTCTCGGCATCTTCCACGGCATGAAATCCTACTTCTGTCAGGACGAGTACGGGCAGATCGCCCCGGTCTATTCCATCTCCGCCGGGCTCGATTACCCCGGCGTCGGCCCGGAGCACGCATGGCTGCACGATACAGGCCGGGCGGAATACGTCGCCGTGACGGACGAGGAGGCGGTAAACGCGTTCGAGTATTTGAGCCGCACGGAGGGCATCATCCCCGCCATCGAGTCGGCCCACGCCGTGGCCCGCGCCATGACGCTGGCTCCCGAAATGGGAAGGGACAGGATCATCGTCGTCAACCTTTCCGGCCGGGGCGATAAGGACTGCGCCGCCATCGCGCGCTATCGGGGGGAGGATATCCATGAGTAACATCCAAAAAGCGTTTCAAAACGGCAAGGCCTTCATCCCTTTCGTCACCTGCGGCGACCCGGATCTTGAAACCACGGAAAAGCTCGTTTGCGCCATGGCCTCGAACGGCGCGGATCTGATCGAGCTCGGCATCCCCTTTTCCGACCCGACCGCCGAGGGGCCGGTCATTCAGGAGGCGAACCTCCGGGCCCTGTCCGGCGGCGTGACGACGGACAGGATATTCGACATGGTGCGCTCCCTGCGCCGGGAGGTGAAAACGCCCATGGTGTTCATGACCTACGCAAACGTCGTCTATTCCTACGGCATCGAGCGCTTTGCCGGGGCTGCCGCGAAGATTGGCATGGACGGCCTTATCCTGCCGGACGTCCCCTTTGAGGAAAAGGAGGAATTTGCCCCCGCCTGCCGGGAAAACGGGCTGGAGCTCATAAGCCTTATCGCCCCCACATCCCGCGAGCGCGTCGAGAAGATTGCCCGAAACGCGGAGGGGTTCGTGTACTGCGTGTCGTCCCTCGGCGTCACCGGCGTCCGCAGGGACATCACCACGGACGTCGGCGCGATGACGGCGCTCGTCCGCAAGGCAAACCCCGCCGTCCCCTGCGCCGTCGGCTTCGGCATCTCCACCCCGGAGCAGGCCGCCCATATGGCGCAGCTTGCCGACGGCGTCATCATCGGCTCCGCCATCGTAAAGCAGGTCGCGCAGTATGGCCGCGCCGCCGCCGCGCCCGTGGCGGAATACACCGCCCGGATAAAAAAGGCCATAAGCTGACCGGCGGACAGGAAAA
>CAZEXC010000002.1:0-30041 GCA_964516625.1 uncultured Oscillospiraceae bacterium
CTATTCCAATTCCGAAAAAACGCCTGCCGTTTTCCGCGGCGGTCTCGGCCACAAGCTCCGGCGTGGTGCGGCACGTCTCCGCGATGACCTCCGCCACGCGGCGGAGCTTCCGGGAGTCGTTTCGGCGTCCGTCCGTGCGCGGCATAGGCGCGAGATAGGGGCAGTCTGTTTCCAGAAGGAGCCGATCCGTCGGCATCATGGCGACGGTCTCCAGCGCGCGGCGCGCGCCCTGCATGGTGACAGCGCCGTTAAAGCCCAGATACCAGCCGCGCCGCAGCAGCTCCCTTGCCATCTCCGCGCTGCCGGAATAGCAGTGGAATTCCCCCCGCACGCCGGGATGCCGGCGTATGATGTCCATGCAGTCTCCGTGGGCCTCCCGGTCATGGATAACAACGGGAAGGTCAAGCTCCTCGGCAAGACAGAGCTGCGCTTCGAGGATCTCGGCCTGCGTCTGCTTCCACTCGGAATCGTAGTGATAGTCCAGCCCTATCTCTCCGATAGCGACCACCTTCGGGTGCTTAGCCCAGCGGCGGATGAGATCCGCGCTCTCGCCGTCCCAGCTTCGCGCGTCGTGAGGATGCCAGCCCACCGCCGCATAGATAAAGTCATACTTTTCCGCCAGCGCGATGGACGCCTCGCTCGTGGCCTTATCGCAGCCGCAGTTGACCACAAGCTCCACTCCGGCTCCGGGCAGGGATCGGATAAGCTCGTCCCGATCCTCGTCGAACCACTCGTCATCGTAATGGGCGTGCGTGTCAAAAAACATATGCCCTCTCTCCTTTCGTTTTGCCGGTCGTTTACCGAGACAAGAGCCGCGCCACCGCCGGACGGTACACCTTCATGGCTCCCTTCGGGCAAAACTCCTGACAGCAGAAGCAGTGAATGCACTTTTTCCGATCGATATGCGGCAGGCGGTTTTTCATTGTAATAGCTCCCGCCGGGCAGATATTCCCGCACTTCCCGCAGCCCACGCACTCAGCCCTGGTCACCCGCGGGACGGAGCACATACACCTTTGGATGAACCGCCCCAGCAGCTTTCCCGCCGCGCCGGGAAGCTCGTTTCGGAAGAGCAGGTCGTTTTTTGTCGGGACGTTGCGGAAATCCGGCACGCGGAGACTCTCGATATCGCCCGATATCTCAAGCTCCGAAGCCTCGCCGGGAATAAGCCCGCGCTCGTAGGCCGCCTCCAGCGTCGGCACGTCCCGTCTGGAAAGGCCGATGATATACGCGCAGGCAAGGTCGGCCTCGTGGGGCGACGGCGAGGCAAGAACGAGCCCCATGGGTTTTGGGTCGCCCATGGTCGGGCCGTTCCCGTCCATGCCGATAACGCCGTCCACGATGGTAAGGATGGGTCTGAAATACTCGTCGAGATCCACGATCATGCGGGCGAAGTCCCGCGGGTCGGGATATTTATAGTGATACTCGGGCTTGAGTGTGCCGGGGACAACGCCGAACATGTTTTTCGCCCCGGCGGACAGCCCCATCATGCCATGGCTTTTGAGCTTGCAGAAATCAATGATAACGTCGCACCCGTCGAGCCAGCCGGTGTACTGAAATTCTTTGGCGGCGGCGGCCTCGGGGAACACGGCGCTTTTCCGGGAAAAATCCTCGTTGAGTACCGCTCCCGCCCGCTCGGCCTCGTACATACCCGTGGCGCGGTAGACGTTTTTTACATAGGCGGCGGTATAAAGCCCTCCGGGGCTGTCGCCAATAATAACACGCGCGCCCCGCTCGCGCAGAAGCTCCGTCAGCGCCGTCAGAAGCGCAGGATGCGTCGTGGCCGCGGCCTCCGGCTTCATGAAGGACACCAGATTCGCCTTGATGCCGACAGTCATGCCCTCCTTCACAAAATCAAGCCCGCCCAAGGGCGCCAATACATCCGTGAGCGCCCGGCGGCACAGGGCCGGGTCATAGCTTTCACAGGAAACGACAGATACCACAGATACCCCTCCCTGTCCCATGTAAATTTATGCGCCGGCGGGAGCGATCCCGCCGGCGCCTCTGTTTTATTGTATCACATATTTGTATAGCCTTCCAGAAATTTATCGGTTTCCTTTGCACAGGCGCGGCCCTCCGCGATGGCCGACGCCACCAGAGATGCGCCGCATCGCATATCGCCCGCCGCGAATATCCGCGGATCGCCGGTACGGTATGGCTCCGCGCCGTTTCCAAGACGGCCTCTGCCGTCAAGGGAAAGGCCGAAAGCGGCGGCGGAGGCCTCCTCCGCGCCGGAAAAGCCGGCGGCAATCAAAAGCATCTCGCACGGAAGCGTAAATTCTTCCTTCCCCTGCCGCACCAAAACGGCGGAAAGCTTCCCCGCCTCGTCGGTAATGAGCTTTTTGGCCTCGGCCTCGTACAGGCGGGGATCCCGGCCGTAAACGGCGAGCGCTTCCTCATGCCCATAGTCGGCTCCGCCGCTGCCGCGCCGGGGCCAGACGGCCTTTTTCTCCAGGGCGGCGGCGCTCCGGCGCACAAGCTGAACAACGGACGCCGCCCCCTGCCGGATGGCGGTGGCAAGGCAGTCCGTGGCGGTGTCGCCGTTTCCGATGATGACGACATTTTTTCCCGCCGCATCCACATTCGGAGCCCTGCCGGAGAGAACCGCCTTTGTGCTTTCGGTCAGGTAATCCAGCGCCTGATACGCCCCGGCGGCGTTTCGATTCTCCGCATCGATATCGCGGGCCTGACGCGCGCCGCAGCACAAAATGACCGCGTCATACTGCGACAGCAGCGTCTCGGCGGAGATTTCCCGCCCGACGCAGACGCCGGTGATAAACTCTATCTTTTCGGCCCTCATCTTTTCGACCCGCCGCGCAATGACGCTTTTCTCCAGCTTCATGTTGGGAATGCCGTACATGAGAAGCCCGCCGGGCGCGTCGTCCCGCTCGTAGACCGTGACGGAATGGCCGCGCTGGTTGAGCCGATCGGCGGCGGCAAGACCCGCCGGGCCGGAACCGACGACCGCCACATGCTTTCCCGTCCGCACGGACGGGATATGCGGCTCCATATATCCGTGCTCATAGGCGTATTCAATGATAGCCAGCTCATTGTCCCGCACGGACACCGGGCTGCCGCCCAGACCGCAGGTACACGCCGATTCGCACAGCGCCGGGCACACGCGGCCGGTAAACTCAGGAAAATCGTTTGTTTTCAAAAGCCTCGCCAGCGCGTGGCTCCAACTGCCGCTGAACACCTCGTCGTTCCACTCGGGGATGAGGTTGTGCAGCGGGCAGCCGAATTCGGACTGGCAGAAGGGCACGCCGCAGTTCATGCACCGTGCGCCCTGCTCCCGGCGCTCGCGCTCCGAAAGCTCGCCGTGAAATTCGGAAAAATCGCGCACACGCTCCTCCGGCGCGGCGCCGGGGCGCTCGGCCCGCTCATAATCCAGAAAACCCGTAGGCTTTCCCATGATCACATCTCCCCTTTCTGCACCGCGTAAAATGCCTCGAGCTCCGCCTGATCGCGGGGCATGCCCTTCTCCTCAAGCTTCCCGATGGCGACGAGGATGCGGCTGTAGTCAATGGGCGTTATCTTCTTGAACAGCGGAAGCGTATCCTCCCAGTTTTCCAGAATCGTCCTCCCCCGGAGGGAGCCGGTCTGCGCCACATGCTCCTCTATCATGGCGCGCAGCTCCGCTATGTCGTATTTCGACGTCACGCCGGTCATGGCGACAAGCTCCTTGTTGAGCTGCAAATACAGCTCGTGGCGCTCGTCAAGAACATAGGCGATGCCGCCCGACATGCCTGCGGCGAAGTTTTTGCCCGTCTGTCCCAAAATGACGACGCATCCGCCTGTCATATACTCGCAGCCATGGTCGCCGACGCCCTCCACCACGGCCCGCGCGCCGGAGTTTCGGACGCAGAAGCGCTCCCCGGCCATGCCGTTTATATAAGCCTCGCCGGAGGTCGCGCCGTACAGCGCCACGTTTCCTATGATGACGTTCTCCCCGGCGGTCACGCGGCTGTTTTCCGGCGGGCGGACGACAAGCTTGCCGCCGGACAATCCCTTGCCGAGATAGTCGTTGCTGTCGCCGGTCAGCCGGATCGTCACGCCCTTTGGCAGAAAAGAGCCGAAGGACTGCCCGCCGCCGCCCCGAGCCTCAATGGTAACGGTGTCGTCCGCCAGCGAATCGCCGAAGCGCTTTGTTATCTCCGAGCCCAATATCGTGCCGAAGGTGCGGTTCGTACTGGACACGGAAACGGAGACCGTCTTTTTGGTTCCGTCCTTAAGGGTCTTTTTGAACGCCGGCAAAAGGACTGTCTCGTCGAGCGTCTTTTCAAGCCCGAAGTCATAAACCGCCTCCGGCTCGAAATGGACGGCGCGGCTTTCGCCGTTTCCAAGGAGCCCGGACAGATCGACCGTCCCCGCGCCGCCGGGAACGTCCTTCCGCGGGGAGAGAAATTCCGTCCGCCCGATGAGCTCGTCAACGCTCCGCACGCCGAGCTTTGCCATGATCTCCCGAAGCTCCCGCGCCACAAAACGCATAAAGTTCATGACATATTCCGGCTTGCCGTCAAAACGGCATCGGAGGAGCGGATTCTGCGTCGCCACGCCTACGGGACAGGTGTCGAGGTTGCACACGCGCATCATGACGCATCCCATTGTGATCAGCGGCGCGGTGGCAAAGCCGTATTCCTCCGCGCCCAGAATGGCGGCGACAGCCACATCCCGGCCTGTCATAAGCTTTCCGTCTGTTTCAAGGATCACCCGCCTGCGAAGGCCGTTGTCGATAAGGGTCTGGTGCGCCTCGGCAAGGCCGAGCTCCCATGGGAGGCCCGCGTTGGCAATGGAGTTTCGCGGCGCGGCGCCCGTTCCGCCGTCATAGCCGGAAATAAGAACCACCTGCGCCCCCGCCTTGGCGACGCCCGCCGCGATGGTGCCTACGCCCGCCTCGGACACGAGCTTGACGGAAATACGCGCGTCGCGGTTGGCGTTTTTCAGGTCGAATATGAGCTGGGCGAGATCCTCAATGGAATAGATGTCGTGATGGGGCGGAGGGGAAATCAGCGACACGCCGGGGGTGGAGCATCTGGTATGGGCTATCCAGGGATAGACCTTTTTGCCGGGCAGATGGCCTCCCTCGCCGGGCTTTGCGCCCTGCGCCATTTTTATCTGTATCTCCTGCGCGCTGCAAAGATAGCGGCTCGTCACGCCGAAGCGGCCGGACGCCACCTGCTTGATGGCGCTGTTTTTCTCCGTGCCGAGGCGTTCCGGCTCCTCGCCTCCCTCGCCGGAGTTGGATTTCCCTCCCAGCCGGTTCATGGCGATCGCAAGGCACTCGTGCGCCTCCTTGGAGATGGAGCCATAGGACATGGCGCCGGTCTTGAAGCGTCGGACGATGCTGTCCTCGCTCTCGACCTCGTCGAGCGGGACGCCGCCGTCCGCGGGGAAGTTGAAGTCCAGAAGCCCGCGCAGCGTCTGCGGATCCCGCTCCTGAGCGATGCGGTCCGAGTACGCCTTAAAAAGCTCATAGTCCCCCGTGCGCGCTGCCAGACGCAGATCCGCGATGGCGCGCGGGTCGAAAAGATGCGACTCGCTCCCCTCGCCGGAACGGAGCTTATGAAAGCCCACGCTGTCAAGAGTCGTATCGACGCCAAGGCCAAGAGGGTCAAATGCGTGGCTGTGATGGTACTCCACCGCCGCGCCTATCTCCTCGATACCGATGCCGCCGATGCGGCTGACGGTATGGGTGAAATACTTGTCTATCACATCCTGCCGGATGCCGATAGCCTCGAATATCTGCGCGGACTGGTAAGACTGGATGGTGGAAATGCCCATTTTGGAAGCAATCTTCACGACGCCGTTCAGGATGGCTTTGTTGTAATCGTTTATGGCGGTGTGGGCGTCCTTGTCGAGAAGGCCCAGCTCGATACATTCCTCTATGCACTCGTGAGCCAGATACGGCTGTATCGCGCGGGCGCCATAGCTCAGGAGCAGGGCAAAATGATGCACGTCCCTGGGCTCCGCGCTTTCAAGGATGATGGACACGGAGGTACGCTTTTTCGTTCGTACCAGATGCTGCTCCATGGCGGACACGGCCAAAAGCGACGGTATCGCCACATGGTTTTCATCCACGCCCCGGTCGGAGAGGATAATGATGTCCGCGCCCTGCCGGTAAGCCTTATCGCACTGGATAAAAAGCTGGTCGAGGGCGCGCTCCAGCGGCGTGTTTTTATAATACAGGAGGGACACGGTCTCCACATGCAGGCCGTCCCGGTGCATGGCCTTGATTTTCAAAAGATCCACGCCGGTCAGGATGGGGTTGTTTATCTGGAGCACCGTGCAGTTTTCAGCGCTCTCCTCCAGAAGGTTTCCGTCCCGGCCCAGATACACGGTGGTATCCGTCACGCACTCCTCGCGGATCGCGTCGATCGGCGGGTTCGTCACCTGCGCGAACTGCTGCTTGAAGTAATTGAACAGCGGCGGATACTGCTTCGACAGCACCGCCAGCGGCGTGTCGCAGCCCATGGCGGCGGTTGGCTCCGCGCCCGTGCGCGCCATAGGCAGGATGGAGTCCTTCAGCTCCTCGTGGGTATAGCCGAACGCGCGGTAGAGCCTGTCGCGCACCTGCTGGGTGTTGCGCTCCACCTGACGGTTCGGGATAGGAAGATCCTTGAGCTGCACAAGGTTCTGGTCGAGCCACTCGCCATAGGGCTGGCGGGAGGCGTAATAATCCTTAATCTCGTCGTCGAGCAGCACGCGCCCGCGCTTCGTGTCCACAAGAAGCATTTTGCCCGGGCGGAGGCGGTTTTTGGATATGATATGTTCCTCCGGGATATCCAGCACGCCCACCTCGGACGAAAGGATGAGCCTGTCGTCATCCGTGAGATAATACCGCGACGGGCGCAGGCCGTTTCGATCCAGTATCGCGCCGACAAGCTCGCCGTCGGAGAAAAGGATGGACGCCGGGCCGTCCCACGGCTCCATCATCGTGGCATAATAGCGGTACAGATCGCGCTTCTTGCGGGAGATGGTCTTGTCGTTTTTCCACGGCTCGGGGATGGTTATCATCAGAGCCAGCGGCAGATCCACCCCGTTCATAACGAGAAATTCTATGGTGTTGTCCAGCATGGCGGAGTCGGAGCCGCTCGAGCTGACGACGGGGAATATTTTATCCATATTCTCCCGCATGACGGCGGAGGACATGGTCTCCTCCCGGGCAAGCATACGGTCGACGTTGCCGCGGATGGTGTTTATCTCGCCGTTATGGAGTATAAAGCGGTTCGGATGCGCCCGCTCCCAGCTCGGCGTGGTGTTGGTGGAAAAGCGGGAGTGGACCATGGCGATAGCGGAAGCGTACTCGTCGTTTTGCAGATCCCGGTAAAAGCCGCGAAGCTGGCCGACAAGGAACATGCCCTTATAAACGATGGTCCGGCACGACAGGGACGCGACGTAGGTGTTGTCGTTCGACTGCTCAAATACGCGGCGAGCCACATACAGCCGACGGTCGAAGGCAAGCCCCGGCTTCACCTCCTCCGGCCTCTCCACAAAGCACTGCAATATATACGGCATACACTCGAGCGCTGTCTTCCCCAGTATCTCCGGGCAGGTAGGCACCTCCCGCCAGCCGAGAAGCCGCATGCCCTCCTTCTGGAGGATGATCTCAAACATCTTCTTGGCCTGACTGCGCCGCAGGGCGTCCTGCGGGAAGAAGAACATGCCGACGCCGTAGTCCCCGGCGTTTTTCAGCTCGATGCCGCACTCGGCGGCGGCTTTCTTGAAAAATGCGTGGCAGACCTGCACGAGGATGCCGACGCCGTCGCCCGTTTCTCCGGCGGCGTCCTTGCCCGCCCTGTGCTCGAGCTTTTCCACAATCTTCAGCGCGTCGTCCACCGTCTGATGGGACGCGCGGCCCTTTATATCCACCACCGCGCCGATGCCGCAGGCGTCGTGCTCCCGTATCTGCCCGTATTGTTTATATCCATCCTCCATATGTATGTATCCCTCCGTGTGCCGCTTGTGGAATTAAGGCGAAATTATGCTTGATATTAAATATTTTAATAAATTATACGCTTTCTTTTTCGGATTCGCAATATTTTTCGCAAGCAGACTGAATTTTTTCTGCGATTTTTAGCGATATTGACTAAATCCCGCAGCCGGGAGCTGCCGCTCTTAAAGAAAAATAACGATTGCTTTTTGTGATAAGAAATAATATACTAATATGTTAGGTTGACTAAGATTTGAAGGAAGTTGACATTATGCAGCGCTATCTTGAAATGACGAAGCCCCAGCTCCGGCAGGAGCTGCACGTCGTAACAGAAGAATATAACAAGCTGAGATCCGCCGACAGGAAGCTGGATATGTCACGAGGGAAGCCGAACCCCGCGCAGCTCGACCTGTCCATGGGACTTCTCAGTCAGCCGCCTGCGGAGCTTGTCGTCACCCGCAAGGGAACGGACGTGCGCAATTACGGGGAGCTTGCCGGCGTTGACGAGTGCAAGCAGCTTTTCGCGGATCTTCTGGGGCTCAAGCAGGAAAACATTATCATGGGCGGCCAGTCCAGCCTGAACCTGATGTACGACTCCATCGTCCGGGCGCTCCTTCTGGGCGTATACGGCGGCTCCATGCCCTGGGGCCGGCAGGGCAAGATAAAATTCCTCTGCCCCGTCCCCGGCTATGACCGGCACTTCGCCATCTGCCAGGAATTTGGCATCGAAATGATAAACATATCCATGACGGCCGACGGCCCCGACATGGACGCCGTGACAAAATACGTACAGTCCGACCCGCAGGTAAAGGGCATCTGGTGCGTGCCGAAATACTCCAACCCGACCGGCATCACCTATTCCGACGAGACTGTCCGCGCCTTTGCCGCCTTAAAGCCCGCGGCGGACGATTTCCGCATTTTCTGGGACAACGCCTATCTTGTCCACGATCTGGACGACACGCCCGACACGCTTCTGAATATCTTCGACGCCTGCCGCGAATACGGCTCGGAGGATATGGTATACGAATTTACCTCCACCAGCAAGGTGACCTTCTCCGGCGCGGGGCTCGCCGTCCTTGCCGCCAGCGAGGGCAATATCCGCTTCCTCCTGCGCCAGATGAGCGTGCAGACCATCGGCTATGACAAGATAAACCAGCTTCGCCATGTGAAATTCTTGCAGAACGCGGACGGCGTTTACGCGCACATGAAGCGCCACGCCGCTCTTCTGAAGCCGAAGTTCGACTGCGTTCTGGAAAATCTGGAACGTGAGCTGGCTCCGCGCGGCATTGGCCGCTGGTACGCGCCCCACGGCGGCTATTTCATCGCCTTTTCCGGCTTTCCCGGTACGGCGACGCGCTGCGTCGAGCTGTGCCGGCAGGCAGGGCTGACGCTGACCCCGGCAGGCGCGCCCTTCCCTTATGGCATCGACCCGGAGGACAACACCATCCGCATTGCGCCCTCCTATCCCGACGTCCCCTCCCTTGCCGCCGCGATGGAGCTTTTCTGCGTCGCCGAGCGCATGGCCGCGCTGGAGGTTCTGCTGGGATAAAAGGCTCCTGCCTATAATACGACCCCGCCCGGCTCCCATGAGCCGGGCGGGGATATTTTTATGTTATTACGGGTGGGATTTTTTCACGAGGGACTCTCCGATCCTGTATACGTCCCCGGCGCCGACGGTCAGGACGATGTCCCCCGGGGCGACGGTCCAGCGAAGAGCCTTTTCCAGCTCCTCAAAGGACTGGAAAAACAGGCTGTTCGGTATCTGCTCGGCAAGGTCTGCCGAGGATATATTCAGGGTGTTCGTCTCCCGCGCGGCATATATCTCCGCCAGATAGGTAAGGTCGGGGCGCTTCAGCTGCTCGACAAATTCGCCGAACAGCGCCTTGGTGCGGGAATACGTATGCGGCTGGAAGACCAGCACCGTCCGCTTATAGCCCATGGGCTCTACCGCGTCCAGCAGAGCCTTCAGCTCTCCTGGGTGATGGGCGTAGTCGTCGTACACGTCCGCGCCGTTATATTTCCCCTTAAATTCAAAGCGCCGATTCGCGCCCCGGAAAGCCGCGAGGCCATAGGTCACAGCCATGGGCGACACGCCGAGTTCAATGGCCGCGGCGGTAGCCGCAAGGGCGTTTTTTACATTGTGTATGCCCGGCACGCGGATATCCAGATGGGCAAAGGGTTCCCCGTTTTTCAACACGTCAAATTCCGTCTGCGCGCCGCTGGATATGATGTTCACCGCGCGCACGTCCGCCGTCTGGCCGAGGCCAAAGGTCACGACGCGCCGCTCAAGCCCGGCCACAGTATCCATGGCGTTCGTATCGTCGGCGTTGACGATGACAGTCCCGTCCGGCGGGACGAGGGACGCAAACTTGCGGAAGGAGGCCTTGACAGCATCAAGGTCGGGGAAGTAGTCGAGATGGTCGGCATCCACGTCCAATATCACCGCGATGGTAGGGAAAAAAGACAGAAAGCTGTCGTAATACTCACAGGCTTCCATGATGATGGTGTCGCCCTTTCCCACGCGATGCCCCGCGTGGAGCAGGGGCAGCGTGCCGCCAATCATAACGGTCGGATCCTTTTCCGCCGCCATAAGGATGTGGGTACACATGGAGGTGGTGGTCGTCTTGCCGTGAGTGCCGGAAATGCACAGGGCGTGGCGGTAATCCTTCATGATGGAGCCCCACGCCTGCGTGCGTTCAAACACGGGGATGCCGAGCTGTCTGGCCGCGCATATCTCCGGGTTGTCGTCCCGGACGGCGGCGGTGCGGACGATAAAGTCGATGCCGCTTGTGATATTCTCCGCCACGTGTCCGATGTTCACATGGATCCCGCGGTTTTCCAGCGCCGCGACCTTTTCGCTGCGCTGCATGTCGCTGCCGGAGATAGAAAGCCCTTCGTCGCTCAAAACCTCGGCCAGGGGCGCCATCGAGACGCCGCCGATGCCAATCAAATAGCCCCGTTTCCCGGGGACGTGATATTCGTCAAATGAAGGCATAGTCTTCCCTCTTCGCATTCAAATTCATTTCGATCCGTTCCATTATATTCCGCCGCCGCCGATTTTACAAGCGATTTGCAAAACACGCCCCGCCGCCTGTCGCGCTTGACAGGCGGCGGGGATATGGAAATGGTTTTTTATTGCGGATCGTCGCCGGTCGGGCTGGCGAGCGGCGGCTCGGGAAGAACCGGCTCGTCCGGCTCCGAAGCCACAGGCGCGGCGGGCGTTTCCTCCGCCAGCTCTATCTGGGGCTCAGGCGCAAAAAAGGCGTCACTCGCTGTCGGCTCCTTCGGCGCAGGTTCGCTCTCCAAAGCCTTGTCTTCGCCAACGGCATCTGCGTCGTCCGCAGAAGAACCGTCCTCCGTAAAAAAATCCGCGTCCCCTCCCCTCGCGGCGGCCAGAATGGCTTCCGCCTCCGCAAGCGCGGCGTCCTTTTCCGCCTTATGGTTACGGAGCGCCACAACGACCATAACGGCAATGTCCATAATGCCGTTCAGGCAGAACGCGATGCCCAGCGTCATGATACCGCTGATGCCGGCGGTGGAGCCAAGGCCCAGCGTAGAGCCCACGCTGTAGGTCAGCCCCATAACGGTCAAGACGCCCAGCGCCAGACCCACCACCGAGAAGATCAGGGCTATCCACCATTTTGGGTACTTCATGCGGGCGATGTCCAGCGTGTACTGAAGCTTCATAAGTCCGTCCGCCGCCATGGCGACGCCCAAAATCTTCACGATCACCGAAAAGGTCAGGCTTATGGAGGTGGAGGCGTTGGGGCCGCTGGAGCTGGTAGAGGAGAGCAGGCCGCCCGCCGCCACATACGCGCCGACCAGCAGCGCCGCGAGACCAATCACAAACTCGGAGCGGTATTCCCCGCTGACGGGCTTGCGGCAGAAATAGATGACGAGGTAGATGACGCCCACCAGCGCCACAAGGCCGCCGATGCCGTAGCCGCAGTATGTATACACGAGCGCGGGCTTGACGATAAACGCGACGCCCACCAATATCCCCATCAGCGCCACTACGATAAGGTTGCGGATAGGGCTTCCGAAAACCCGGCATTTTTTTTCGGGTTTTTCACTCTTTTTGCCGGATTTTTGGGCTTTTTTTACCTTTTTTTTCGCTTTTTTCAAGTCCTTTGCGGTCTTTTTATCCGCTTTCGCTGCTTTCTTTTTGTCCCTGGCCGCCTGTTTTTGCGCCTTATCCGCTTTCTTCTGCGCCTTGGCGGCGTCCGCCCCGGCACTCTCAGCGCCCGCAGCCATGACCGGCGTCTCCGTTACGGGATCGGCCTGCTGTGCCTTGCTTTTTTTAGCCATCCGAATCTATCCTTTCACGGCAAATTTCCGTTTGCCCGTTGAGGGCCATACGGCTATATAGATACTCTTTCTCATCAGTCATATTATCATGTCAGTTGTCAAAAGTAAAGCAATTCTCCGGGGAAAAAGAGAAATATTTTTCAGGGTATGCCACAATTTTTTGTATGGTCTGCATAGGATATGGGGTCCTGCCGGACCTTGCCATGCCCTGTCAAAAATCGAACAGCGTCATCTGGCTGGTCTCCGGCATATCGCCGAAAGCGCCCAGCGCCTGCAGGGCGCTGATGTGGGCGGCGCTGACCTTGGGACAGGCGGCGGCCACCTCCTCGATGGAAACGTAGCTCTCGCCGTTTTTTGTAGCGGCGGCAAGGCTGGCGGCAGCCGCCTCGCCCAGCCCGGACACGGCCACGAACGGCACGCGCAGGAGCTTGTCCCCTTCCGGCAGGAACTGAAAAGCGTCGGATTTATACAGGTCGATGGGCGCGAAATCAAATCCGCGCATATAAAACTCGTACACCATCTCCAGCGTGGTGCAGAGATCCTCCTCCTTCGCCGTGGCGTTCGGGTTCGAGCGTATCTGGTTGAGCTTTGCCCTGACCTTGTTGGCGCCGCCGAGCATCATCTCCGCGTCAAAGCCGTCTTTCTGGCTCCGGCGGTAGAAAAGCGCCGCGTAAAACGCCAGCGGGTAATGGACCTTATACCACGCGATGCGGAAGGCCATGAGCACATAGGCCACCGCGTGGGCCTTGGGAAAGAGATATTCTATCTTATGGCAGGAATCGATATACCACTGAGGAACATTATGCTCCTTCATGGCGGCCACCTGTTCTTCCGTCAGATCCTTGTTTTTCTTGCGGACGTTTTCCATGGACTTGAACGCGGTATTGGCGTCGATCCCCATGCTCATAAGGTATATCATGATGTCATCGCGGCAGCCGATCGTCTCGGATACGCTGGCCGTGCCGCTCAGGATGAGATCCTGCGCGTTTCCAAGCCACACGCCGGTTCCGTGGGAATAGCCCGACAGACGCACGAGCATATCGAATTTGTCCGGCTGGGTGTCCACCAGCATCTGGCGGGTAAAGCCGGTGCCGAACTCCGGGATGCCGATGGAGCCGGTCTTGCCGATGATGGGATCGTCGTCCGGCAGTCCCAGCGCCTTGGGGGATTTGAACAGCGACATGGTCGGCGCGTCGTCCAGACGTATCTTCGTGGCGTCCGTGCCGGTGAGCTTTTCCAGCATGTTTATCATGGTGGGGTTATCGTGGCCGAGCTCGTCCAGCTTCAGAAGATAGTCCTCCATAAAATGGTATTCGAGATGGGTCGTGATGATGTCTGTCCCCGCGTCGTCCGCCGGGTGCTGTACGGGGCAGAAATCCGTCACGTCCATATTTTGCGGAATGATGACGAGGCCGCCCGGGTGCTGGCCGGTGGTGCGCTTGACGCCCACGATGCCCTGTGCAAGGCGGTTCGTCTCCGCCTGATTTATGACAAGACCCCGTTCCTCGGCAAATTTCTTCACATAGCCGTAGGCCGTCTTTTCCGCGATGGTGCCTACCGTCCCGGCCTTGAAAACATGATCCGCCCCGAACAGCGTCTTTGTATAGGCATGGGCGTTTGCCTGATACTCGCCGGAAAAATTCAGGTCGATATCGGGGACCTTGTCGCCCTTGATGCCTAAAAATGTTGCAAACGGGATGTCAAAGCCCTCTTTTTTCATCTCCGTGCCGCAGTTGGGACAGTTTTTGTCCGGCATGTCCGCGCCGCAGCCATAGCCCTTGCCGGACTCAAAATCCGTATGATAGCATTTCGGGCACAGGTAATGCGCCGGGAGGCTGTTGACCTCCGTGATGCCGGCCAGATAAGCCACAAGGCTCGAGCCGACGCTTCCCCGGCTCCCGACAAGATAGCCGTGGGCGTTCGAGTCGGCCACCAGCTTTTGCGCGGACATATAGATAACGTCGAAGTGGCGGCTGAGGATGGTGTCCATCTCGTGCTCCACACGCTCCATAATGACCGGCTCCGGGTTCGGGCCGTAAAGCTCCCGGAGCTTTCCGTAGACAAGCTCCTTGAGCTGGCCGTCGGAATTTTCGATGACCGGCGGGTACAGCCGGAGCGGCGGCAGAAGGTCTACCTGTCCCTCGACCATATCCGCGATGAGGTTCGTGTTCGTCACAACGACCTCGTAGGCTTTTTCCTCTCCCAAATATTGGAACTCCGCCAGCATATCCTCCGTCGTGCGGAAATACAGGGGCATATCCCTGTCCGCGTCGGAAAAGCCTTTGGCGTTCAAAAGGATGCGGCGGTATATCTCGTCCTCCGGCTCCAGAAAATGCACGTCCCCCGTGGCGCAGACGGGCTTATCCAGCGCCTGCCCCAGAGCGATCACCCTGCGGTTCATGTCCCGAAGCTGCTCCACGGAGCGCGCCGCGCCGCTGTCCAGCATGAAAGCGTTGTTGGCCACGGGCATGATCTCGAAATAATCGTAAAAGCTCCCCAGCCTTTGAAGCTCCGCCCAGCTCCGATGGCGGGCAACTGCCTGAAAAAGCTCCCCCGCCTCGCAGGCGCTTCCGACGATAAGCCCCTCCCGGTGCTCCATTAGAAGGCTCTTGGGGATGACAGGTACCTTTTTGAAATGCTCCAGATGGCTTTTGGAGATAAGCTCATACAGGTTTTTCAGCCCCACGCGATTTTTTACAAGCAGAGAAATGTGCCGTGTGCGGGGGCTCCTGCCCGTTTTCTTCCGCAGACCGGCGCAGCAGGGGTTTATGCCCGTTATATCCTCTATGCCCCTCTCCCGCAGCATATCCAGCAGCCGCGCCAGAATCCGGCCGCAGGTAAACGCGTCGTCGGAGGCGCGGTGGTGATTGAACGGCGGCAGGCCCAGCCGGTCGGCTACCGCATCGAGCCTGAATTTTTTCAGCTCCGGCAAAAGCGCCCGGGACAGCGCCAGCGTGTCTATATAAAGAGGGGCGAAAGGCCGTCCCATGCGTACCGCCGCGGCGGTGATGAAGCCCACGTCAAAATCGGCGTTGTGCGCGCAGAGGGGGCGGCTGCCCGCGAAGTCAAGAAACGCGGCCACCGCCTCCGCCTCCGACGGCGCGCCGGAAACGTCCTTATCGGTGATGCCGGTGAGCTTTTGGATGTCCGCCGGGATCGGCATTCCCGGGTCGACAAAGGTCTGGAACCGCTCCGCCTCCTCTCCGTTCCGAAAGACCACCGCGCCTATCTCCGTTATCCGATCCTCTTCGTCGGAAAGGCCGGTCGTCTCGATATCGAACGCCACGAACTCCCCGCCGAAGCGCCAGTCCCCTTCCCCGCGGACGGGGATGTCCTCGTCCACGTCGTTTACATAATATCCCTCCATGCCATAGATGACCTTGATGCCTTTGGCGGCTTTCGATGCCGCCGGGAACGCCTGCGCCACGCCGTGGTCTGTGATGGCCACCGCCGGCATGCCCCAATCCGCCGCGCGTTTGACCGCCGCGGCGGGGTCGGTAAGCGCGTCCATGGAGGACATCTGTGTGTGAAGGTGCAGCTCCACGCGCTTTACGGGGGCGTTGTCCTTTCTGCCGGACGGCGCCTCCGCCGTCTGAATGCTGCGGGGCTCCAGCTCCGGCTCCTTGCTGTAGGTGTTGAATTTCATGCGCCCCGATACCGTCAGGTACATACCGGGCGCGATCTTGCCGAGGATGGACTGATCCTCCTCCTTGGAAATAAATTTCGACACCCGCAGGCTGCCCGTCCCGTCGGTCATGTCGAATTGCAGCACTGACGCGCCAAGCTTCTGGATGGCGCGGCTGTCCGCCGCGAACACGCGGCCGGAGACGACGATGGTCTTCGTTTCCGGGTCCGCGTCCTTCATGGCGATGGGCCGGCCGCCGATGGCCCGTCCCATCAGAACTCTGCCGCCCGCAGAGACGCCGCCGGCGCTCTTTGCGGGCTTTTTGTCCTCCTTCGGCCAGTCGGCGTCGATATGCACGCTTTCAAGTCCGTACTCCCCCGTGATCTTCCATTCCACGGCGGACAGCTCCGCCGGGGCGGGCATGGCGGGAAACCATGCCTGCACGGTCATGGTCATGCTCTCGCGGCTGACGGTGGCGGACACGACGAGCGCCTGCGCCAGATCGCCGTAGCTTCCCGCAAGCGTCCCGCAGCAGGGAAACATCTCTAAAAAAGGTATCTTTTCCAATGCTCTATGTACTCCCAGTTTACTCGCCGGTATCCGTCCGCTCGATGAGCGCCATCAGCGCGTCGAGAAGCTCGTTTTCGGGTATTTTCGTTTTTACCACGCGGCCCTTCATAAAAAGGCTCCCGAAGCCCTTTCCCCCGGCCACGCCGAAATCCGCCTGTCTTGCCTCGCCGGGGCCGTTTACCTCGCAGCCCATCACCGCCACCGTGATATCCCGCTCCAGACCGGCCAGCCGCGCCTCCGCCGCCCGGGCCAGACCGATAAGGTCGATGCTCGTGCGTCCGCAGGTCGGGCAGGACACGAGCCGCACCCCGCCCCGCCGCAGGCCGCAGGCGCGCAGGATGGCAAGCCCGGCGCGAACCTCCTCCACGGGATCCGCCGTCAGGCTCACGCGGATGGTGTCGCCGATGCCCTCCATCAGGAGCGCGCCGATGCCAACGGCGGAATTGACCAGGCCGGAATAGCTCGTCCCCGCCTCCGTCACGCCCACGTGCAGCGGACAGGAAAACCGCTCCGCCGCCAGCCGGTAGGCCGCCACGGCGGTCGGCACGTCCGACGCCTTTACGGAAAGCGCCGCGTCCTCGAAGCCCAGATCGTACAAGACCGCAAGCTCCCTCCCGGCGCTTTCCGCCAGCGCCTCGGCGGTGGGGCCGCCGTACTTTTCCAGCAGCGAGCTTTCCACCGACCCGGCGTTCACGCCCACGCGGATAGGGATGCCCCGCTCCATGCAGGCGCGGGCCACCGCCTCCGTCCGCTCCCGGGCGCCGATGTTCCCCGGGTTTATGCGGACGGCGGCTGCGCCCGCCCGCGCCGCCGCCAGCGCAAGACGGTAGTCAAAATGGATGTCCGCCACTACGGGCATGGGGGCTTTTTTCACGATATCCCCAAGCGCCGCCGCCGCTTCAAAGTCCGGCACAGCCACGCGGACGATGTCGCACCCCGCCGCATGGAGCGCTTCCATCTGGGCGAGCGTCGCGGCCGCGTCCGACGTTTTGGTGCTGCACATGGACTGGATCGTCACCGGCGCGCCGCCGCCGACAGGCACGCCGCCGACATATATCCGTTTTGTATGCTCTCTCGTCATCCGCTTCACCC
The DNA here is from genome assembly GCA_964516625.1 of uncultured Oscillospiraceae bacterium. GTDB lineage: Bacteria > Bacillota > Clostridia > Oscillospirales > Oscillospiraceae > CAJOIG01. The sequence continues at coordinate 17,523 of CAZEXC010000002.1, forward strand.
CGTAATGATGCGGGCGATGTCGTTATACATCACATATACCATCAGCGCCATCAGCGCCACAAGCCCCGCGGTGTTGATATATCCCTCGTATTTCGGCTCGATCCTGCGCCGGAGAATGTGCTCCAATATCCATGTGATTACCAGAAAAAACACACGCCCGCCGTCCAGCGCGGGGATCGGCAGAAGGTTCATCACCGCGAGATTGATGGCAATGAACGCCGTGAGGTAAGCGATGTTCAAAAAAGCGTCGTACACCGTCGGCGACTGGGTCCCCACGTCCGCCACCATGTCCACGATCCCCACGACGCCGCTCATCTGGTCAAGGCCGACCGCGCCGGTCACGAGATCCGTAAGCCCCAGACGCACCATACGCACAAAGTCCCGCGCACAGTACCAGCTATACCGCAGCCTCGCGCCGAGGCCGGTCTCGCTTTCGCCGAAATACAGCCCGTAGCGCATGACCGTCTCCCCGGTTTCTTCGTCGGTATACTCCAGAAGCGTTATGGGATAGTCGTCAAGATAGACCTTTTTCCCGTCGCGGACAAGGACGATGTCCGCCGTATCCCCGCCGCCGCGCTCCAGATAGGTGGACACGTCGGATGAAAAATATATCCGCTCGCCGTTTATCTTCCAGAAGGTGTCCCCCTCGAGGAAGCCGTCCTCCCCCTCATATGGGCACCCGTCCATGAAGCTGGTGATGGTCGGGCTCACAAAGGTGTCCATCTGGGAAAAGCAGACCAGAATAAGCGCCAGACCCAGCAGAAAATTCATGGCCGCGCCGGCCACAAGGATAACAAGCCGCTTCCACACGGCGGCGTTTGTGAAGGCCATAGGGTCGTCGGAGGCGTCGTCCTCCCCCTCCATGGCGCAGAAGCCGCCGATGGGCAGGACGCGGAGGCTTATCTTCGTGCCGTTTTTCCCGTCCTTTTGCCATAAAGCAGGCCCCATGCCCATGGAAAATTCCAGCACCCGCACGCCGCACAGCCGCGCGGCGATAAAGTGCCCCCACTCGTGGATGCCGATGAGGACGCCAAAAATCAATATCGCCAGAAGAATATACAGAAATGTCGCCATGCCAAGCCTTTCCGGCGGACGGGCCGCCGCGCGTTTTTCCTTACCCTAGTTTATTCCCGGAACGTCCAAATTATTGAAGTGCTGCCATCACAAATTTGCGGGCCTCCCCGTCCGCCCGCAGCACGTCCGAAAGCGAGTCTGCCGGAGCGCCGCCCAAAGCGCGCACCGCGCCGCTGACCGTATCGTAAATATCGTTAAAGCCTATCCGCCCGCTGAGAAACAGCCCCACCGCCGCCTCGTTCGCGGCGCTCATGACGCACGGCGCCGCGCCGCCTTTGCGCGCGCAGTCCATGGCCAGAGCGAGGCACGGCGTTTTTTCCAGATCGGGCGCCTCGAAGGTCAGATCGCCCATCTGACGGAAATCCAGCCGCTCGTAAGGCGAATCCGTCCGCTCCGGCCACGTCATGGCGTACTGGATGGGAAGCCCCATATCCGGCACGGCCATCTGCGCCAGCACTGTCCCGTCGGCGAGCTCCACCATAGAGTGGATGACGCTCTGGGGATGGATGACCACCTGAATGTCCTCCGGCGTCACGGAGAAAAGGTGCATCGCCTCGATAAGCTCCAGCCCTTTATTCATCATGGTCGCGCTGTCCACGGAAATCTTCGCGCCCATATTCCAGTTTGGATGGCGCACGGCCTGCTCGGGCGTGACGCTTTCCGTCCTCTCCCTCGTCCAGCCGCGAAACGGCCCGCCGGAGCCGGTCAGGAGTATTTTTTTGAGCTGCGCCCGCCGCCCCTCCAGACACTGGAAGATGGCGGAGTGCTCGGAATCGACCGGCAGGATCTCCGCGCCGCGCTCCCGCGCCGCCGCCATGACGATGTCCCCGGCGCACACGAGCGTTTCCTTGTTCGCAAGGCATATCCGCTTCTTCTCCGCGATGGCGTCGAGCGTCGGCTGGAGCCCGATCGAGCCGGACACCGCCGTCACGACCGCGTCGGCGTCCGGCATCGCCGCCGCCTGACGGAGCCCGGAAAGGCCGGAGCCTATCTCGACGTCCATATCCGCCACCGCCGCGCGGAGCCGGGACGCCGCCGCTTCATCATATACCGCCGCAAAGCGGGGCCGGAAAGCGCGTATCTGCTCCTCCAGAAGGCCGACGCTTTTCCGCGCCGCAAGCGCCGTCACGCGCACGCCCAGCCGCGACGCCGCCGCCAGCGACTGGCGGCCAATGGAGCCCGTGGAGCCCAGCACCGAAACGGTTCTTATCATAAGCTGTTACCTCGTATGTATGTCACTTCACGCCGCCGAAACGCCTGTTCCGGCTCTTATACGCCTCGATGGCTCTGTCTATCTCCCGCTCGTCAAAGTCCGGCCACAGCACATCGGAAAAATACATCTCCGCATACGCGAGCTGCCACAAAAGGAAATTCGATATCCGCATCTCCCCGCCGGGCCGTATGAGGAGATCCGGGTCGGGGATGCCGCCGCTCCAGAGATAGGTCCCGAATTGTTCCTCCGTGAGCTCGGGACACCCGTCCCCGGCCCAGCGCCTCGCCGCGCGGACGATCTCGTCCCGCCCGCCGTAATTCAGGCATATGTTCACCTGACCGCCTGTATAGCCTCTGGACTTTTCCTCGCACTCGCGGCAAAGCTCCCGCAGCTCCGGCGTCAGGACGCTGACGTCCCCGAAAAAGCACAGGCGGGAGTTTTCCCGCTCCATGTCGCGCATGGCCTCCTGAAGATATTTCTTCAAAAGCCGCATGATGCCGGACACTTCCTCCTCCGGGCGCTTCCAGTTTTCCGTGGAAAAGGCGTACGCCGTCAGATATTCCACGCCGATCCTCCGGCAGTACCGCGCGGCGCGGCGGAAGCTCTCCGCCCCGGCGGCGTGTCCGGCGGAGCGGGGCAGGCCGCGATTTTTCGCCCAGCGTCCGTTCCCGTCCATAATGACGGCGATATGGCGGGGGAGCCCGGGCTCCTCCGCCAGTTTTTCCTTCTCAGCCGCGCTCATATGGAGGACAGCTCTTTTTCCTTCGCTTCGATGAGCTGATCCACCTGCTTGATATTCTCGTCCGTCAGCTTCTGGAGCTCTTTTTCCAGATCCTTCTGGTCATCCTCGGTGATCTCGCCGCTTTTCTGCTGCTTTTTGATCCAGTCCATGGCGTCCCGGCGGATGTTCCGCACGGCCACCTTCGCTTCCTCGCCGTATTTGCGTACCTGCTTTGCCAGCTCCCTGCGCCGTTCCTCGGTGGGCTGCGGGAACACCAGACGGATGACGCGCCCGTCGTTCTGGGGATTGATGCCGAGCTCCGAGGACTGGATCGCCTTTTCTATCCCCTTGAGGATAGAGCCGTCCCACGGCGTTATAAGGAGCGTCCTCGGGTCGGGGGTGGATATGGCCGCGACCTGATTGATGGGCGTGGGCGTGCCGTAATAGTCCACGGAAATGCCGTTTAAGACGGCGGCGTTGGCCCGCCCGGCGCGGACAGAGTCAAACTGCCCGCTCAAAAAATCCCGGGCCTTTTTCATTTTTTCTTCAAATGCCTGCAGTTCGGACATAACGATTCCTCCTGTTTGTTTATTTAAGTGGCTGCATATAAGACAACGGTCATTGGATGACGGTTCCGATGCGCTCGCCGCAGACGACGCGGATAATGTTCTCCGGCGGGTCGAGGGCAAATATCATGGTCGGGATGGCGTTATCCCGCAAAAGGCAGGCCGCCGTGGAGTCGATGACGTTCAGGCGCTCCTCCAGAATCCGGCTGTACGACATCTCTTCAAGGCGCGTCGCCGACGGGTCGAGCTTCGGGTCGGCGGTATAGACGCCGTCGATGTTCTTTGCCATAAGGAGCATATCCGCGCCGATCTCCGCCGCTTTCAGCGCCGCGGCGGAATCCGTGGAGAAATAAGGGTTCCCGCTGCCGCCGCCGAATACGACGACGCGCCCTTTTTCCAGATGGTGCATGGCCCGGCCATAGCAGTAAGACTCCGCGATGCGGGGCATATCTATCATCGTCTGGACCCGCACGGGGACATCGATCTGCTCGAGCGCCTCGGCGATGGCGAGGCTGTTCATCACCGTCGCGAGCATTCCCATCTGGTCTGCGCGGGAGCGCTCCATCTTCCCGCCGCCGTCTTTCACGCCGCGCCAGTAGTTGCCGCCGCCGGTGACGACGCCCAGCTGCACGCCCATATCGACGCACTGCTTTATGCTCCGGCCCACGGCGCGTATCACGTCAAAATCGAGTCCCCGCCCGGCGCCTCCCGCAAGAGCCTCGCCGCTCAGTTTCAAAAGTACGCGCTTATAAGCTGGCTTCCTGTCGGCCATAGCTTGCCCTCCTGCCGATGTTTTTTATTTTATGGCGGAAAGGCCGCATTTTCAACCTCTCCCGTCCCATAAACTGTTTCCGGGGGAAATTTTATCATAGTTGCGCTCCGATTTCAACCGGCTTCGCTCTCCGTGCGGGCTACAATCGTGCTATGAAGACCGTATATCTGGATGAGCTTTTCGTTTTGAACCTCGTCATCGACTACTTTCTCCTGCTCGCGACGGCGAGGCTCTGCGCCCTCCCCTTCCGCCGGCGGCGCTTTGCCGGGGCTGCGGCCATCGGCGCTCTGTGGTGCTGTCTGGGACTTTTCCCAAGGCTTTCTTTTCTGACTCTGCCGGTCATGCACCCTGTGCTGGCTCTTGCCATGACCGTCACGGCCTTTGGCGCGGAGCGGCATATCTTCCGCTGTTTTTTCGCCTTTCTCGGCGTTTCCGCGCTGTTCGGCGGCGCGGTATGCGCCGCGGGACTTTACGCCGGGAACCTTCCCGGCTCCGGGCGGCTTGTGAAAATCAACATGAGGATCCTTGCCGTGTCCTTTGCGCTTTGCTGGGCGCTGGTGAGCCTCGTTTTCCATCGGAGCGCGAAAAACGCCCGGCGCCGCGTGCGGGACGTTACCGTGGAGCGGAACGGCCGCGCCGTCCGCTTCCGCGCGCTGGAGGACACGGGAAACGGTCTTTACGATCCCATCACAGGCTGCGCCGCGCTGGTGGCGGAGGCGGACGCCCTTGCGGAGCTTTTCCCCGATCAGGCCGCCGCTTTGCGGGGGCCTCCCATCGACGCGGTGGAGCGCATCCCCGGCGCGCGGCTCATCCCCTACACCGGCATCGACGGCCGACGCCGCCTGCTTCTGGCTTTCCGCCCGGAGCGCGTCACCGTCGACGGCGAACCCCGTACGGATCTTCTCGCCGCCGTAACGCCCGCCGGACTTGGCGGCGACGGCAGCTATCAGGCAGTTATTTGAAAGGAGAGATCGCCATGACAAGGCTTCAGCTATTGCTGCTCGACCTGCGTCTTCACCTTCAGCGCTCAGGGCGCGTGTTTTACATCGGAGGAAGCGATACGCTCCCCCCGCCGCTGGAAAAGGAAAAAGAGGAGGCCGCCATCGCGGCGCTGGCTCGGGGCGACCACGAGGCGCGCCAGACCCTCATCGAACATAATCTGCGCCTCGTCGTTTACATTGCGCGGCGGTTTGAAAATACCGGCGTGAACATCGAGGATCTTATCTCCATCGGCACCATCGGGCTCATAAAATCCATCGGCACCTTCAACCCGGAGAAAAATATAAAGCTCGCCACCTACGCCTCCCGATGCATCGAAAACGAGATACTCATGTTCCTTCGCAAAAAAAGCAGCCGCCGAACGGAGATCTCTATCGACGAGCCTCTCAACACCGACTGGGACGGAAACGAGCTTCTGCTCTCGGACGTACTCGGCACCGACGGAGACGAGGTCATGAAGCCCATCGAGGACGATGTGGAGCGCCAGCTCCTTATGGAGGCGGTCGGCCGTCTGGACGAGCGGGAGCGCTCCATCATCCTCATGCGCTTCGGTCTGGACGGCTACGAGGAGCTGACCCAAAAGGAGGTGGCCGACCTTCTCGGCATCTCCCAGAGCTACATAAGCCGTCTGGAAAAGCGCATCATCCTCCGCCTGCGCCGGGATCTTATCCGGCAGTTCTGATAGAAATAACAGGGAATTGACAATCCTGTCCCATTGACAGTAAAATGGGACAGGATATTTTATAGAGACGGTAAAACGCTATGCTTATCGGAAACGTGGCGATAGACGGGATCGCGGCTCTTGCCCCCATGGCGGGGGTGACGGACGCGGCTTTCCGCCATATCTGCCTGGAGCAGGGCGCGGCGCTCACATACACGGAGATGGTCTCCAGCCGCGGCCTTGTGTACAAGGATGAAAAAACAAAACAGCTCCTTTTCGTCCCAAAGGGGGACGGGCCCGTCTGCGCCCAGATATTCGGCTCGGATCCCGCCGTCATGGGCGAGGCCTCGGCCATGGCCGCCGAGATATCCGGCGCGGATATCCTTGACATCAACATGGGCTGCCCCGTCGGGAAAATCGTCAAAAGCGGGGACGGCTCGGCGCTCATGAAGGATCCGGACACGGCCTACAGGATCATCGCCGCCTGTGTCCGTCAGGCCGGGATCCCGGTGACGGTGAAGTTCCGCAAGGGCTGGGACAGCGGCAGCGTGAACGCCGTGGAATTCGGACAAATGTGCCGGGACGCGGGCGCGGCGGCTGTCGCCGTCCATGGGCGCACGCGGGTGCAGATGTATTCCGGCGCGGCGGACTGGGACATCATTCGGGACGTAAAGGCCGCCGTGGACATCCCCGTTATCGCGAACGGGGACGTGTTTTCCGGCGCGGACGCCGCGCGCCTTCTGCGCCGCACAGGGGCGGACATGGTCATGGTCGGGCGCGGCGCGTTCGGCGATCCGTGGATATTCTCCCGCATAAACGCCGCGGCGGCGGGAAAGCCCGAGCCGGAGCTTCCCCCTCTCCCGGAGCGCATAGACACCGCCGTGCGGCAGTTCGAGCTTGCCTGCCGGTGGAAAGACCCGCATATCGCCTGTCTTGAGGCGCGCAGGCAGCTTTGCTGGTACCTGCGGGGCGTGGCCCGTTCCGGCCCTATCAAACGCGAGATCGTGAAGATAAACACACTGGACGACATCCGGCGCATCGCCGCGACTATCAAACGGGAGCTGGCATGAGCATGACAAAACAGGAAGAAGAACGCGTCATAGACGCCGTCCTCGCCGGGGATACCGGCCGGTTCGAGAGCCTTGTACTGGCCCATCAGACAGGCGTGTACCGCCTGTGCCTGCGGATGCTCGGAAACGAGCAGGACGCGCTGGACGCGGCGCAGGAATCGTTTTTCCGGGCGTACCGCTCGCTGGCCTCCTTCCGGCGGGAGAGCCGGTTTTCCGCGTGGCTGTATAAGCTGGCGGGCAACATCTGCCTCGATATGCTGCGAAAGCGCCCCGCCGTGCCGGATCTGCCGCTCTCGGACGCGGACGGCGCGGAGCTGTCCATCCCGGACACGCGCCCGTCGCCTCAGGCGGCGCTGGAGAAAAAAGAGCTCCGTCAGGCCGTCCATCGCGGGCTTTTGCAGCTCGCGCCGGCGTTCCGGGAGATCCTCGTCCTGCGGGACGTAAACGGCCTGTCTTACGAGGAGATAGCCCATGCCACCGGCCTTGGGCCCGGCACGGTGAAAAGCCGCATCTTCCGGGCAAGAAAAAAGCTTGCCGCCATCCTGCTGCGGGACGGGAACTTTTCAGAGCCGGAACCGTCTATTTCTCCAGAGGCGGGATCTTTCAGGAAAGGAGGCGCGGACGCGTGACCCGGGACTGTGAATACTATGAAACGCTCATGAGCCGGGCGCTCGACGGCGAGCTGTCCGCCGCGGAGACGGACGAGCTTCAGGCGCATATCCGCGCCTGCCCGCATTGCAGCGCGCTTTACGGCGCATTTTCCGCCGAGACCGGCGTCCTGCGCGAGGATGACGCCGAGCCTCCCGACGGCTTTGCCGCCGACGTCATGGCGCGCGTCCTCGCCGGGGAAAGCGCGCCGCAAGGCGCCGCCCGGCGCATGAAGAGAAAGCCCGTCCGCCGCCGGCGTGCGCTCACGGCGGCGGCCTGCCTCGCGCTCGTCCTCGTCGGCGCATACGCATATCTAAGCGGCATGGGCGGCGCGAACACCGCCGCGCGGTATGCGTCCGTCTCCATGGACGCTTCGCTGTCCGAGGAAGCCTCTCTCGCGGAAAGCGCCCTCGACGGCGGCACAGGGGGAACCTTCTCCGCTGCGGACGGCGCGGGATACGCCGCCGTCACGGAGGACGCGGAAGCGGAAGCGGAATACGGGGTCTCGGACGCAGCGGATGCGGATTACGGCGGCGCGTGGGAGGACACGGCGGCCGCCGCCCGCTCCGTCCAAAATGCCGCCGTCCTGACTGTCCCGGAGGGACGGGAGGCGGATTTCCAGGCTCTGATCACCGACGCGGGATACATGCCGGAGGGGGATTTCCATGTGATCGCCTCCGTGGAGTACCGCGGCGTCATCTATGAGTTTCTAACGGACGAGGAAGAATCATGCCTGCTGTGGCGGGACGCCGCCGAGGGGCTTTCCGTCTGCTCCCTCCGTTCCGTCGCGGATCTGTGGGCTGTGCTGGGATAAGCCGCCGCGGAACGCGCCTTCACTCCAGCGTGATGCCGTATATCTCCTCGTTGCGCGTGCCAATCACGACGGTGTTGTTGTAAACCACGGGGCTCGCTTCCGTGGTGCAGGCAAAGCTGAAGGTATCGCACAGCTCGCCGGTCAGTCCGTCGAACATATACATTTTCCCCTGAATACAGCTTACATACAGGACATAGCCGTTTCCGCGGGTATCGTAAAAGCAGGTGGGAGACGACCATGAATAGCTGTCGGAGGTGTAGGTCCAAAGCTCCTCGCCGGTCTCGGTATCGAGCGCGAGGAGCTGTCCGTTCCCGGCGTTCGGCTCACGGGCCATAGCCACGTACAGGATCCCCTCAAGACTCCCCGTGCCGAGGGCCAGCGCCCCCTGTACGCCGCCGGACAGATCCGTCTCGGAATAGCAGGTATATTCCCTGCTCCAGACCGCCTCGCCGGTCACGGCATCTATCTTCCAGACAGGGATCTCAGCCGTATATGAGCTGCGCCAGCCCATATGAAAGGACGTGCTGAGGTACACATAGGGGTGGCCGTTCTCGTCCACCTCCAGAACGCCGGTACAGTTGGTGTCGTCCAGACAGTCGAAGCACCACGCGATCTCCAGCGTGTTCAGATCCAGACAGAGGAAATCGCCGCCGTTGTCCGCTATCATCAGGTATCCGCGCCAGATGATGGCGCTGTCCTCCATGCCGTAATAGTATTTGTCGGCAGACGAGGACGTATAGGTAAACTTCGTCACCACCGGGTCGACGGAGAGCGTCCCGGCCTGCTCGTCGTAATCGGAATTGAGCTTGATTATGTAGATGATGCCGTTCTCGCCGGGATAGATGAGCCGGTCGGTCTCCGCGTCCACAAGGGCGGAGCTGTCAAACGCCGACCAGAAACGCGGCGCAAAGGAGTCGTTGTCGCCGACGGTATACAGGATCTCGCCGTCGATGAGACTGACGATCATGATACGCGGCGCCTGGCCGTATGCGTTCGTCACGCCGCCGCCGATATAGAGGATGGGGTATCCCCGGGGGTCGAGCGCGCCCGCGCCCTTGAAGGTATATCCCAGAAACAGCGGGTCGCGGGTGTATTCCCCCGTCTCGAGCTCATAGAAATAGACATAGCCGCCGAGGGTGGCGTAAATGACCTCCACAAGGCCGTCCTTTTCCTTGGCCCAGTCGTACATGTTCATAATCTGCTTTGTTTCGTCCGGCCATTCGACGACAAGGGGCTGGCCCGTCCATCCGCTCCCGCCCCAGTAATTGCCGCTGCTGTCGGAAAGCCCGGCCGTCTTCTTGCACCAGCAGCTTCCGAAGGTCCGCTCCGTTATCTCCGCAAGGCCATATTGGGCGGTATTGCGGAAGTTGTTGCCGCGGAAGGTGACGATGCCCGCCGCGTCGGTATAATCGTCCGCGCCGCCGAAGTCGATCGCGATCCCGCTGTCAGCGGCATAGCTGTCCACCTCCTCGCCGTCTACCATGACAGCCGTGCCGGTTATCACGGCCTCCGGCCGGGAGCTGTCCCCCGCCTCGGGCGCAAAATCCGGCCACGCCGTAGGCACCGGCGTAGGCTCCGGCGTGGGCGAGGGCGTCACATACGCCGCGCTCACGGACATCGCCGCCGCGCCCGTCCGCGCCGCCGCATCCCGCGAATTCGGCAGGAGCACCTTGCGGTAGACCAGCAGGCACAAAAACACGGCCAGCGCGGAAAAAACGACGATCCTGATCAGCAGGGCAAGAAGTCTTCTAAGGTTCATAGATCACTCCGTAAAATGGATATGGTTGTTTATATGATCCTGACAGAAGCAGTGATATCCCGCGCAGCGGCTGCAATAGCGGAACTCCAGACCGGGATTGTCCGCGTCCGTGCGGCCGCAGACGGCGCACTTTCTCGTATAAGGGCGGCTGCTTTGCTCCCGCTCCATTTTTTTGACCGCCGATCTGAAGCGGACGGTGTTGGCGCGCCGCTTCACCCGGGACGGGCGCACCATATCGACGAGCCACTCCCCGCAGAACACAAGGTACGCGAGCATCGCCACCACCGGCACCAGCGCAAGTCCGACCTGACCCGCCACGAGATATTCGATTATCTCAAAGGCAAAAAACGCCGCGTCCACCCAGGCGAGCCATTTCATCTTTACGGGAATGATGAAAAACAAAAGCACCCGCTGATCCGGCCACAGGGTCGCAAAGGCGAAAAACAGGGACAGGTTCAAATAGCTTGCGGACACGATGATGCGGGTTTTCGTTATCCAGTAATATACCAGCGAATACAGCGCCGTCAGCAAAAGGCCGCTGAAATAGTAGATGGTAAATTTCCCCGCGCCCCATTCGCGCTCGATGGACGAGCCGATGAAATAATAAAAATACAGGGATATGGCAAGCCAAAGGATGCCGCTGGTTTCCGGCACGATGGCAAATGTGAGAAGCCGCCACACCTGCCCTTTGCAGAACAGGGCCGGGTCAAAGTACAGAAGGCTGTACAGCGTTTTGGTGGTGTCCATCTGCCAGAACAGCCACACAAGGACGTTCCCTATCACAATATACAGCATCAGCCGGGGGATGCCGAACCGCGGATGCTTCCAGCAGAAGCTGTCGATTTTTTTATTCAGAGACTTCAAGAAAATTCACCTCCTGCTAATCATACCCTTTTTTTGCGATAAAGTCCATAAAAAACGGTGCGGAACATTTTTCTCTTCCCAATTATGTAAATCTGTGATATAGTATAAATTGTATGAATATGTCGGAAGAAAACATAATAGAGGGAAGAAACCCGGTCATCGAAGCCATCCGCGCCGGCCGGCCGCTGGACAAGGTGTTCCTCGCCCGCGGCGACCGCGACCGCACGATCGGCTTCATCGCCTCCACCGCCAAGGCCGCCGGTATCGCCGTGACGGAGTGCGACAGGCGCAGGCTCGACGCCATGAGCGTCACCGGCGCCCATCAGGGCGTTATCGCCGTGGCCGCCGCGCGGGAATATTGCGAGCTGAGCGATATCCTCGCCGCCGCCCGTGAAAAGGGCGAGGATCCCTTTGTCGTCGTGTGCGACGGGCTGGAAGACCCCAGAAATCTGGGCGCGGTCATCCGCTGCGCCGAATGCGCCGGGGCTCACGGCGTCGTTATCCCCCGGCATCACAGCGCGGGCGTTACCGCCGCCGCCGACAAGGCCAGCGCCGGGGCCGCGGAGCATATGCCCGTCGCCCGGGTCGCAAACCTTACCGCCGCCCTGCAAGCTCTCAAAAAAGAGGGGCTTTGGGTCTACGGCGCGGAGGCCGGCGGCCAGTCCCAGCTTTGGAAAACCGATATGAAGGGCCCCGTCTGCCTTGTCATAGGCTCGGAGGGACAGGGCATTTCCCGCCTTGTTAAGGAAAACTGTGATTTCATCATAAACATCCCCATGGCCGGCAGGGTCAACTCCTTGAACGCCTCTGCCGCCGCCGCCATTCTTTTGTACGAGGTGGTGAGGCAGCGCCATGGCTGACGAATGGGATCTTGACGGCCTCGGGACGGAAGCCGATCCTTCATCGGACGACTTTGACCTTGGGCTTGATTTGGATTTGGAATACGAAACGGACGGCTTTTCCGACGCGGATCCCGGCGATTTTTCTCTGGAAGACATATTGCGCGAATACGGCGGCAGCGCCGAGCCCGGCGATGCGCCTTATGAGGCTCCCGCGGACGAATCTCCCGCGGACGAAGCCCCCGCGGATGAGGCTCTTTCAGACGAGGCTCCTGCGGACGAGGCTCCCGATAATACGTCAGACGACGATACCGTCGTCTTTCCGCGCAATGCGGAGGATATAGCCGAGCGCTCCCGGCGCATCGCCATGGACACGTTCGGGCAAACGCTCCGTCAATATCAGCGGGCCGAAACGCCCCCCGACAGCGAGCCGCAGGCGGCGCAGACGCCTGCGGACGACGGTGCTTCCGGCGGCGACACGATAAGGTTCACCGTCCCGCTCAAAACCGACGGACGCAA
>CAZEXC010000002.1:30141-49594 GCA_964516625.1 uncultured Oscillospiraceae bacterium
CGCCGGCAGCCGCACAGAGCCGGCATCCCAAAGTGACCGTTGGCGAGGACGGCGTCATTACGCTGGAATACGAGGACGGAGCCGCCCCGGAGAGCGATCTCTCCGGCGAGACGATCCGCTTTGAGCCGCAGGCCGGACGTGCGTCCGGGGAGAACAGCGGGAGCCCCGATACGCCCGACGGCGCGGCGGAGGACTTCCGGCTTGACGGTGACGGCGGCGACGCCGGGCCTGACCCATCGCCGCGCCGCGCTGCTTCTTCCGCCGCGCGGGCGGAACGACCCGGCTTTTCCGAGCGTTTTCTCGCTCCCGTCGTGCGCCTGCTCGCCACGCGGCTTGCCAGACGCCAGCTTCAAAACGCCGAGGCGACCAATTGGCCCGATCCCGTAGAAATACGCGAGACGCCGGAGCTCTCGCCCCGGAAAGCCGCGAAATTTTACGCGCGCATGGCGGGAAACATCCGTCTGCGGTGCCGCATCGCCTTTTTCCTGTGCCTTATCCTTACGTGGATAAGCCTCCGGCTCCCCATGGCCGGGATGCTCGGAAAAAGTACGCCCTTACAGGCCGGCGCGTGTCTCGTTTTGACGCTGGCCGTTATGATGGCGGCGCTGGATGTGGTTTCCGCCGGGCTGCGCCAGCTTTTCGAGCTTCGCCCCGGCATGGAGGCGCTCGCGTCGGCAGCGGCGATACTCTCCTGCATCGACGCGGCGGCAGTGCTCGGGAGCTGGAGCGAGAACCTGCCTTTCTGCGCCGTTGGCGCGTTTGCCCTCACCACGGCGCTGTGGAGCCAGCGGCTCACCTGCACCGCCCTTGTCCGCACCTTTAAAACGGCGGCGGATTCCAAAGCCCCTTCCGCCCTCTCCTCCGAAGGCGAGCGGGGCAAAAGCGCCGGAAGCCTTCTGCGAAAGCCCGCCGGAGCGGCCATCGGCATCGTCCGCCGCAGCGAGGAGGAAAATTTCTCCCAGACGGCCTACGCCGCAGCTTCGCCCGTCATCCTTATCGCGGCGCTCGTATTGGCCATTCTGGCGAGTCTCGGCGGCAACGGCAGGAATTTTCTGCACACGCTTTCGGCGCTGGTCTGCGCCGGTTCCTCTTTCGCCGCGTTTTTCAGCTTTCCTCTGCCCTACGCCCTTGCCGCCCGTCGTCTGCGTACCGCAGGCGTGGCCGTCGCCGGATACGCAGGCTGCGCCGACATCGGCAAAACGCGCCGCCTCGTCGTAAGCGACGAGGATCTGTTCCCTCCGGGGACAATGAAATTTTCCGAGATAAATGTTCAGGACGGCTTTCCCATCAAGCAGGTCGTCTCCTGCACCGCGAGCCTTATCGAGGCTTCCGGCAGCGGCGCGGCTCATCTGTTCAACGAGCTCATGGAACGCCGGGGCTATCATATGCCGCGGACGGACGAGTTCAAGTGCCACGAGGGCGGCGGGCTGTCCGGGCTGGTGAACGGCGATCGCGTTCTGGTCGGCTCCGCGGGCTTTATGAACCTCATGGGCATCCGGCTGCCCCACGAGATACAGACGAAAAACGCCGTCTGCACGGCCATAGAGGGCGAGCTCGTAGGCGTTTTTGTGATAGACTACATACCGACCGCCGGCGTGCAGGAGGCTCTCATCACGCTCTCGCGCGGGCGCACCCAGACGGTCTTCGCCATCCGGGACTTCAATATCACGCCCCTCATGATAAAAAAGCTCTTCCGTATGCCGACGGACAGCTTCAATTTTCCCTCCTTTCGGAACCGCTATCGCATCGCGGCGGAGACGGCGCGGGACGACACGCCGGCGGCCGCCGTTATCACAAGAGCCGGTATGCTCCCTCTGGCGGAAGCTGCCGAGGCGGGACGCAAGCTCTATACCACCTGCCGCATAAACACCATCCTGTCCCTTCTGGGCGGGGCTGTAGGCATGGCGATCGTTTTCCTTTTGTGCCGCGCCGGATCCTTCGACACCGCGACTGCCGGGAACGTGCTGTCCTTTATGCTTTTGTGGGCTCTGCCGGAGCTTATCCTCTCCATCGGGCAGAACAGATGACGCCGACAACGCATGACCGCCAATTATTCGCGATGAACTATTGCCAAATTTTACGCAAGCGTGTATAATCTTTTTAACGCAGTATCGCAAAAAACATCTGCAGTTCCCATTATATTGCGAAAGAGTTGGATTTTTATTGTAAGGAGAAACCTCTATGAGCTGTGAACTGAAAAACATCCGCAACATCTGCCTTATGGGCCACGGCGGCAACGGCAAGACCTCTCTTGCGGAGAGCATCCTGTCCATTGCCGGCATGTCCGACCGTCTTGGCCGCGTGGCCGACGGCAATACCGTCTCCGACTTCGACCCGGAGGAGATACGCCGTCAGATCAGCATCTCCGCGACCACCCTGTACGCCAACTGGCAGAACCATAAAATAAATATCATCGACACGCCGGGATTTTTCGATTTCGCCGGCGAAGTCAGGCAGGCTCTCCGCGTAGCCGATCTGGGCGTCATCTGCGTCTCCGCCAAGGACGGGCTGAACGTCGGCGCGGAAAAAAGCTGGAAATACCTTAAAGAGGCCGGAAAGCCCCGCGCGATCTACATCTCCAAGCTCGATGAGGAGCACGCCGACTTTGACAAAGCCTTTGACGAGCTGCGCGCCGCTTTCGGAAACTCCGTCTGCGCCATGACCGCCCCCATCAAGGATGGCGACAAATACGTCGGCATCGTGGACGTCATCACGAAAAAAGCCTATAAAATGGACGGCGCAAAGCGCGTGGAGATCCCCGTGCCCGATTCCATGTCCGACCGTCTGGACGAGCTTTACACCGAGCTTGCCGAGTCGGCCGCCGAGACCAGCGAGGAGCTGATGGACAAATATCTGGAGACCATGGCGCTTTCCGCCGAGGAAATCTCCGGCGCGCTGAGCGCCGGCGTGGCGGACTGCGGCATCTGTCCTGTCTATTGCGGAAGCGCTTTCACCGGCCTCGGCACCCGCGTGCTGCTCGACGCCGCCGTCAGCATCTTCCCGCAGCCGTCCGAGGGCGGCAAGGCCCTCGATCCCAACGGCCCGGCGAAGGTCATCGTATATAAGACCGTTTCCGACCAGTTCGGCAAATTCTCCCTGTTCAAGGTCGTGTCCGGCAAGGTCACGGGCGATATGACCCTCACGAACGCCCGCAGCGGCGCGCAGGAAAAGCTGGGCCACATCTATTCCATGCAGGGCAAGAAAAATACAGAGGTTCCCGAGGTCGGCTGCGGCGACTTCGGCGCGGTGTCGAAGCTCACGGATACGAAGACCGGCGACACCCTCTGCGCCGCCGGAGCGGTGGAGGCTCTGCCCGGCATCGAGTTCGACACTCCCTGCTACCAGATGGCCATTTCCCCCAAGGTGAAGGGTCAGGACGACAAGGTCGCGCAGGGGCTGACCCGTCTTAACGAGGAGGATCCCTCCTTCTCCGTCACCCTCAACGCAGAGACCCACCAGCAGGTGGTCGCCGGAGCGGGCGATATGCACATCGACGTTCTGTGCTCCAAGCTCAAGAGCAAGTTCGGCGTGGAGGTGGAGCTCAGCCCCGCCCGCGTGGCCTACCGCGAGAAAATCCGCAAGACCCTCGATACCCATGGCCGCCATAAAAAACAGACCGGCGGCCACGGCCAGTTTGCCGACGTAAAGATCCGCTTCGAGCCGCAGGACGAGCAGGAGGACATGATTTTTGCCGAGGAGGTCTTCGGCGGGAGCGTGCCGAAAAACTTCTTCCCCGCCGTCGAAAAGGGGCTGCGGGAGTGCTGCCAGAAGGGCGTCCTCGCCGGTTATCCGATGGTTTATTTGAAAGCCGTCCTCTACGACGGCGACTTCCATCCCGTCGATTCCTCGGAAATGGCGTTCAAGACCGCCGCAGGTCTGGCCTATAAGGAGCTTATAAACGCAAATCCCGTCATTATGGAGCCTATCGGGCTTCTGCGCGTCACCATCCCCGACGCGAACCTCGGCGATATCATGTCCGATATTCCCTCCAAGCGCCGCGGCACCATGCTCGGCATGACGGCTCACGACGGCATGCAGGTCGTGGAGGCGGAGGTCCCCATGGCGGAGATGACCACCTACGCCATCGACCTTCGCAGCATGACGCAGGGGCGCGGCTCCTTCACGCTGGAATTTATCCGCTACGACGAGACCCCGGCCAATGTCCAGCAAAAAATCATCGAGGAGGCAAAGGCGCTGGCCGAGGCTGAATAACGCCCGCGCGCCAATGGCAACAATAACAAGGGGAAGCGCAACGCTTCCCCTTGTTTTAAAGGGAGTGAAAGCTTATGAACAGCCGTTCGCGTCAGAATTTCC
Organism: uncultured Oscillospiraceae bacterium; assembly: GCA_964516625.1. Lineage (GTDB taxonomy): Bacteria > Bacillota > Clostridia > Oscillospirales > Oscillospiraceae > CAJOIG01. Next base: position 34,456 of record CAZEXC010000002.1, read on the forward strand.
AGCTGATATGGATGATACTCGTCATCCTGTGCGCGTTCACCGCCGTCTTTTCCACGCTTTTCGTATCCTGTACCCGCGCAAAGGACAGCGGCGGCACGGAGCCCGCTGCATCGTCGGATAATACCGCCGGGGACGGCGATACGACGGTCATAGCGGACGAGGACAGTACAGACGGCACGGAAATCGCGGACAGCGGAGAAAGCGCAGACGATACGCGATCCGTCGCGCTGGCCGAGACAGCCGACATGGGAGAGGCTTATCTGTCCGCTTTTGTTTTTCTGGGGGACAGCACCACCTACGGCCTCGCCTCTTACGACGCGCTCCCTTTCACGCAGGTCTGGACGCCTGAGAGCGGCACGTTCACGCTTGCAAACCAGAGCTACACCGAGATAGATTACTACGGCGACGACGGCTCCGTCCGGCAGATGAGCATCGCGGAGGCCGCCGCCCTGCGCCAGCCGGAATACCTTGTCATCACCCTCGGCATAAACGGGATCTCGTTTATGACCGAGGACGAGTTCAAAACGGAGTACGCCGACCTTATCGAGACAGTGCGAAGCGCAAGCCCCAATACGAAAATCATATGCCAGTCCATCTTTCCCGTTATCGACGAGCAGGTGCCCGCCGAGATACAAAACGACTGCATCGACACGGCGAACACATGGGTCCTCGACATAGCGGCGCAGACCGGCGTCCGCTACCTGAACACCTGCGAGACCCTGAAGGACGACACAGGCGGCCTCCGAAGCGATTACTGCAACGGCGACGGCACTCATCTGAACGCCGACGGATGTCAGGCCGTATTGCAGTATGTACGCACCCATGGCTATGTATGACCGAAAAAGCGCCTCCCGCATAGGATATGCGGGAGGGCTTTTTTATGACTGAGATCGAAACATGCGAAAGCACGCGCAAAGCGCTGGAGGGCTTCGACGCTCTATGGGAGCGCGTCTCCGGGAAAACGGCCCGGACGGTTTTTGACGAGGATGACGCCCTGCGGGACTTCATAAAACGGGAGCAGTGCGCCGCGGCCTTTGACAGCTCTCTTTCCCGCATGTTCCCGCAGGCGGGGCGTTCAGCGCTCCTCGGCCGCGCTTCCGGCGCAAAGCTGCGCGCGCGGCGGCTTCGGGCGGAATACTTCATCCGTTCCGGCATCTCCTATACCCCCGCAGACTGCTGTCAGCCCGTGGCGGGAAAGCTCGCATCCCTGCGGACGGCGATGGAGCGGGACGCGGCGCTGGCGCTGGCGTACAACGCCGCCGCGGAAAAGACGGCCATGCCCGAGCTGCGGAAGCTATATCAGGATTTCGCCCGGGAAACGGAAAACGCCGCGCGGGAGACACGCGCCCTTATCGTGGACTGCTTCTGAGGCGCAAAAAAGCGAAAGCCCCCGCCGACGGCGGAGGCTTTCCCAGCTTTTACGGGATTATTTGGAATTGAATATCTTAAAGATACTGTCAAAGGGGTCTTCCTCGTCCGCCGGAGGCGTCGAGCCAGACTTGCTCTCCTCCGCTGACGCTTCGCCGGCGTTGGAAAACAGGTTCTCCTTCGTGTCCGCCACGGCCGCGGAAGCGGACGCGGACTGGGAATCGGCGGAGACAGCTTTGGCTGTGGGACTGTTCTCGTCAAAGCCGGTGGCTATCACGATGACGCGGATCTCGTCCTCCATGGAATTGTCAAAGCTCGCGCCGAATATGATATTGGCGTCGGGATGAGCGGCCTCCTGCACGAGGTTGGCCGCGACCTCCACATCCTCAAGGCCCATATCCTCAGAGCCGGTAATGTTTATGAGGACGCCGTGCGCGCCGTTTATGGAGGTCTCCATAAGCGGGCTGGAAATGGCCATCATGGCCGCGTCCTCCGCCTTGCCCTTGCCGACGGCGTGGCCGACGCCCATATGGGCAAAGCCCGCGCCGCGCATGATGGTGCATACGTCGGCAAAGTCCAGATTTATAAAGCCGGTATTTTTGATAAGGCCGGAAATGCTGGTAACAGCCTGATTGAGCACCTCGTCGGCGATCTCAAAGGCGTTTGCGAACGTCACCTTCTGATCCGTGGCATATTTCAGACGGTCGTTGGGGATAACGAGAAGGCTGTCCACCTTGCCGAGAAGCTCCTCGATGCCCTCCATGGCCTGCGTCATGCGCTTTTTCCCCTCAAAGCCGAAAGGCTTCGTGACGACGCCGACAGTGAGGATGCCCGCTTCCTTGGCGATATCCGCAATGACAGGCCCGGCGCCTGTGCCGGTCCCGCCGCCCATGCCGGCGGTGATAAAGACCATGTCCGTACCCTCCAGGCACTTGGCGACTTCGTTGCGGCTCTCCTCTGCGGCCTTGCTCCCCACAGCGGGGTCGCTTCCCGCGCCCTGACCGTGGGTAAGCTTTTCCCCGATCTGTATTTTCTGATCCGCCGTAGACATGGAAAGCGCCTGCTTGTCTGTATTGACAGCGATAAATTCCACGCCGGTAGTGCCGGAGCCTACCATTCTATTGACAACATTGCCGCCGGCGCCGCCGATACCGACGACTTTCAGCGTAACAACATTTTCCGGGCCGGTCTCGACCAGGTTTGCACTTGCCATCTCTTTTGCCTCCCGTGTATTTAATAAACGGTATTCCCGCCCAAATTACATATGTTACATTTTATTACAAAACCATGGACAGGTCAATAGTTTATTGAAAAATATTATGTCAAATACAAAAATTTTTGAAAAATTTAGCCCGGACTGACGTGAACGGACGTCCCTTCGGACAGATCGATGCTCCCCGCGACGTCCGGCTCCATCTGATCCACGGCGCTAAGCAGCATACGGAGCTTATAATCGGTGTTATCGTTGGCGCCCATCTTCACGGTGAAGCGCCCGAGATAGTCAAACGTGGGGCTGGCCGGGTTCTGCATATCAAGCTCCGTGACGCCGGCGGTCATATCCGCGGACTGCATCGCGTGCAGGAGCGTTTGCAGATAGGACAGCTTCAGGCTTTCCGAGGGATCGACCTCCATTGTCTCCCCCACGGTCGGCGATATCGGCGTCACGTTCAGTACGTGGATAAGGCCGTCCAATTCCTCCGCCGTCGCGCTTCCGAGCATTTTGCAGTTGCCGGTCATAATCCAGAACTGCCCCTCCCAATCGACGTAGGCGACCGCGAGACTCTCCTCGACAGTGATGATGATGGTCTTGGGAAAGCTTCTCTCGATGCTGGCCTCCTCCACATAGGGCAGGCGGCTGAATATCCGGCTGGAGGCGGTAAACCGGTTTATGAAAAACAGGTTGTCGCCGATGTCAATGCCGGAGGCCTCGATGATCTCCTCGTCAGTATAGGACACCGCCCCCTGCACCTCGATGGTCTGGACGCGGAAAAACACGCCCATGCCGAATATGATTGCCACGCACATCAGCAAAAATGTGAGCGGCGCGAAAAACGATCTTTTTTTCCTTCTTCTCGTCACGCCGTAGCGGTCTTTTGCAGCCAAGTGTATGTACCTCAGTTCTCTGTTTTTTTCTATGCGCGCAGCTCACAAGGCCGTTACTTGTCTGCCAGTCCCAGCACAATGGAAGCGATACGGTCGGCAGCATCCCTCACGCCCATGCGGGCGGACGCCTCGTGCATCTCGCGGAGCGCCTTTTCATCCTTTAAAAGCGAGGTAACGGTCTCATACAGCTCCGCAGCGCCGAACCGTCCCTCCAGAAGCACTCTGGCCGCGCCCGCGTTTGCGAGGACGGCGGCGTTTTTCTCCTGATGACGGTTCACGACGTTGGGGCTCGGCACGATGACGGCCGGCTTTCCGAGATAGGAAAGCTCGCTTATGGTAGAAGCGCCGCTGCGGCACAGGATAACGTCCGCCGCCGCCATCACCTTTGGCATATCGTAAATATATTCCCTTACATCGACGTTCGGCGAACGGATTCCCGAGCGGGACAGAGCGCCGCGCACATCGTCATAATACTGCTTCCCCGTGGCATAAATCAGTCGGAAATCCCCGTCCGTCCCCATTTTTCGGATAAAGCCGTCCATCATCCTGTTCATATACTCCGCGCCAAGAGATCCAAAGACCGCCAGCACCACGGGCTGCGACGGATCAAGGCCCAGTTCCCGGCGGGCGCGCGCTTTTTCCGCGCCGCGGAAGGCGACGCGCACAGGCGTCCCCGTCACCTCCACCTTGGAGGGGTTTTTATAAAAGCTCCGGCTGTCCTCAAAGCCCACCAGAATGCGATCCATCCGCTTTTCCAGAAGGCGTGTGGTAAGCCCCGGAACGGCGTTCGATTCGTGGATCGCCGTGGCAACGCCCATATCGGACGCCGCTTTCAGTACCGGGTAGCAGACATAGCCGCCGGTACCGACGGCCACGTCGGGCCGGAACTCGCGGATGATCTTCCGCGCGCGGCTGCACGCCCGCGCCACGAGCCCGAGGGTCTTTACGTTCTGCAAAAGCATTTTGGGGCGCAGGCTCCGCTCAAGACCCGCGATGCGCACGGTCTCCAGCGCATAGCCCTCCCGCGGGACAAGCTCCGTCTCCATATGCCCCTCGGCGCCGACAAATAATATCTCCGCGTCGGGAACGACCTCCCGTATCCGTCCGGCCACGCCGAGGGCGGGATTGATATGCCCGGCGGTTCCGCCGCAGGTAAAAAGCACTCTCATCCTATTTCTTCTCCGGGATGTCCCGCGATATGGAAAGCATGATGCCTATCTCCGCCATCTGTATCAGAAGCGCCGTGCCGCCGTAGCTGAAAAGCGGCAGGGATATGCCGGTGCTGGGGATGGTGTTGGTGCATACCGCCACGTTAAAGAATATCTGGAGCGCGAAAAGCGTTGTGATGCCGACGCCCACCAGCAGACTGTATTTGTCTCTGGCGTGCATGGCGATCCAGTAGCCGCGGATGACGAGCAGCGCAAACAGGATAAGGATGAGCGCCGCGCCGATAAAGCCAAGCTCCTCGCAGACGATGGAAAAAATATAGTCGTTATGCTCCTCGGGAAGATACAGGTATTTCTGGCGGGAGTTTCCAAGCCCCAGGCCCAGAAGTCCGCCGGATCCGATAGCATACAGAGACTGGACAACCTGCCAGCCGGTGTCCGCCGCGTCCGCAAAGGGGTCGAGCCACGCGGTGATGCGATCCTGCACATAGGGAACGGCCAAATAGCCTATCCCCAAAATGGCCAGCACCGCGGCGCCGCCGCCGATGAACCACCAGAGCTTCCCGCCGCCCACGAACAGCAGCACAAGGCCGACGGCCAGAATGATGACGATGGCGGACATATGCGGCTCCAGCGCCAAAAGCCCGCAGACAATCCCCAGAATGACGAGAAACGGCACGATGCCCTTTATCGTCTGCATCTTCTCCTTCTGGCGGCAGACGAGCACGGCAAAATACATGATAACGCCGATCTTCGCAAGCTCCGAGGGCTGGAAGGTCGTAAAGCCCAGATCTATCCAGCGGCGGGCTTTATTGGCCACGGTTCCTATCAGCAGGACCGCCACAAGAAGCGCAATGGACACCGCCAGAACGATGCCGGAGATGCGGCGGTAAAAGCTCATGGGAAACCGGGAGCATACAAACATGACGCCGACGCCGCACAGGGCAAACAGCGCCTGACGGACAAAGTAGTAGGTGGCGTTCCCGCCTGTCACGTCCTCCAGATCGTAGTAAGCGCGGGCATAGCTCGACGACAGAACCATGACCACGCCGATGCCAAGCAGCAGAAGCGTCAGCATCATAAAGGCCATGTCCACCGAGCCGCGCTCCGCGGTCTCCTCATATGTATAGTCCGCAAGGCGCGCGCTTTCATAGCTTATGTCGTTTTGGTTTTTCCCCGACACAGCGGTACCCCCTCAACAATTAAAACGCATAGCGGTCGATGCAGGAAAAAAACGCTATGACTGCGAAAATCGCCGAAATGCCGGTAAACAGCGTCACGATCTGCTTTTCCGTCCACTTGTGGCCGGTCCAGCCGCCCATCTCCAGATGATGGTGAAACGGCGCCATCTTGAACACGCGCTTTCCGTGGGTGAGCTTGAAATAGCCCACCTGAATAATGTCCGACAGCGTCTCGATGATATAGATGATGCCAAGGGGGATCAGAATGAGCGGCATATCCAGCGCAAAGGCCATCCCGCACACCGCGCCGCCCAGAAACAGGCTCCCCGTGTCCCCCATAAAGCATTTCGCGGGGTGGAAATTATAGAGCAGGAAGCCGAAAAGCCCGCCGGTCATGGCGGCGGAAAAAACCGCCAGAGACTGAAACTGCGCGCCCCAATAGAAGGCGATGGCCGTATAGCAGATGAAAACGGGCACCGTCACGCTGGCGGCAAGCCCGTCAAGGCCGTCGGTGATGTTCACGGCGTTTACCGTTCCCACGATGACGAAAGCGGCCAGAACGAAGTACACCCATTCCGGCAGCGGCAGGGTCACGTTCCAAAACGGCACATAAAGATTCGGCGTCAGGTACCCTTCCAGACGCAGCAGGTACAAAAGCGCGATAGCCACTACGAGCTGCAGGATGAATTTCGACTTGGCGGAAAGGCCGAGGTTCTGCTTTTTCCTGAGCTTTTCATAGTCGTCAAGAAAGCCTATCGCGCCGTAAAACAGGGAAAAAAGCAAAACGAAAAGCGCGCCGTAATCCCCCCCGCGTATATCGGAAAAGCCCACCGTCAGAGCAACGACGACCGTCGCGGCGATGAAGATGACGCCGCCCATGGTGGGCGTACCCGCCTTAGACTTGTGCCAGTTCGGGCCGATCTCTTTTATCTCCTGCCCCGCCTTGATCTTCCGCAGCCACGGGACGTATACCTTTCCCACCAGCGCCGCGATGATAAACGCCGCGATAAACGCCACAATCAGTCTTACTGTCATTTCCTCACCTCTTGCTTCTGTTCGCGCCCTCCGCGCCGGCTCAGAACCGGCGCGCCGAACCGTGTCAGCGGCCGCGCAGATGTTCGGCCACTATCTCCCGTTCGTCCATATGTATCTTGCGGCCGCCTATGTCCTGATAGGTCTCGTGACCCTTTCCCGCGAGGATCACGACGTCCCCCGGCCTGTGGTGGTCGATGGCCCAGCGTATGGCCTCGGCGCGGTCGCAGATAACGGTCTTCGGCGCCGTTTCCGGCATACCGGCCAGAATGTCCTCTATGATAGCCTCCGGCTGCTCCGTGCGGGGATTGTCGCTCGTAACGACGCAGTAGTCCGCGTTTTCCGCCGCGATCCTTCCCATGACAGGGCGTTTTGTCCTGTCGCGGTCGCCGCCGCAGCCGAACACGGCTACCACGCGTCCGGGGGACACAGCCTTCATGGTCTGCAATATCTTCTCCAACGCGTCGGGGGTGTGAGCATAGTCGATAACGATGGTAAAGTCGGATCCCGTGGGAACGACCTCCGCCCTGCCCTTCACGCCCCGCGCCGTTTTGAGGCTATCCGCCGCGGCGGACAGCGGGATGTCGAGCATAAGACCCGCCGCCAGCGCCGTCAGGGCATTTTCCACGGAAAATTTTCCGGGGATGGCAAGCTCCGCCGCCGCTTTCCGGCCGCCATAGCGCGCCGTGAAGCGGACGCCCTCGGCGGTGTATCGGACGTCCTCCGCCGCAAGCTCCGCGTCCGGCGCATCCACGCCGAAGCCCAGCACCGGGCAGTCGGCGCGCGCCGCCATAAAATCCGACCACGGATCGTCGCGGTTCACAGCCGCCGCGTCGCACATGCCGAACAGGAGCGCTTTCGCCTCGGCGTACTGTTCCATGGTGCCGTGAAAATCAAGGTGATCCTGCGTAAGGTTCGTGAAAAGGCCCGCCCGGAAGCGGATGCCCGCCGCACGGTCAAGCGCCAGCGCGTGGGAGGACACCTCCATCACCGCATGGGTGCAGCCCGCGTCGGCCATCCGGCGCAGGAGCTTTTGCAGGTCGTAGGACTCCGGCGTCGTACGCAGGGCGGGCAGCTCCTCCCCGCCGATAAAATTGGCTATCGTCCCGATAAGGCCGGTCTTTGCGCCCAGACACGTTTCCAGCATATGCTTTATGAGCGTCGTAGATGTTGTCTTCCCGTTCGTGCCGGTGACGCCTATCATGCACATCCGCCGCGCGGGATAGCCGAAATACGCCGCCGAGACGAGAGCCAGCGCCCGTCTGGTGTCCGGCGTGAGGACATAAGGAATATCCGTCTCCGGCGGGCGGCTGCACAGAACCGCCGCCGCTCCCCTTTCCGCCGCCATCGGGATGAACCTGTGGCCGTCCGTCTGATAACCCTCCACCGCGACGAAAAGGTCGCCCTTTTCCACAGTGCGGGAATCGTATCGGATATCGCCTGTCTCCAGCTCCGGGGAGGCGGTCATGGCCGTCACGGGGATGTCTTTTATAAGCTCTCGAAGTTTCATATCAGTACTGCCCCAAATTGCCGGAGTCCGTCATCGAAACCGTCACCACGGTTCCCTTTTCAACGGTCTCCCCGGCGGCGACGCTCTGCTTCGTGATGCGCGCCGACGAATCGCTCAGCATCCCCTCGCAGCTTATATACAGGCCGTACCAGCCCATGCGGATACGCGCCGTCTCATAGTCGAGGTCGGTCAAATCGAGCATCTCCACCGTCTCTGTCTCCGGCTCCGTCCCACAGTATAGCACGATCTCGCTGCCCACGGCAACCGTCGAGCCGGCTTTGGGAAGCTGAGCCGTGACCGTTGCGCCGCTTCCCACCGTGCGGTAGGCAAGGCCGTTTTCCGTAAGCGTCGCCTGCGCCTCGGCAAGACTCATGCCGGTCAGTCTGGGAACGGCTCTGTCCACCAGAGCGGCTTCCTCCTCGGTATATTCCGGCTCGACGCCGAGAACCGGCAGGATATCCGCCATGATGCCGCCCACGGTGGGCGCGGCCATCTGGCCGCCGCTCACATAGACCTCCGTCGTCTGCGGGTTTTCCAGCAGCACAAGCACCGCCACCTGCGGGTCGTCCATAGGCGCGATGCCGACAAACGAGACGATATATTCCTTTTCGCCCGTTGTCACCTCGGAAACGACGTTCTCGGACGTGCCGGTCTTGCCGCCGATGCGGTAGCCGGCGACATAGGCGTTGGAGCCCGTGCCGTCGCTGACGACCTGCTCCAGTATCTCGCAGCAGAGGCTGCTCGTTTCCTCGCTTATCACCTGACGCACAACGCTCGGCTCGCGCTGCTCGACGACCTCCCCGTCCGCGTCCAGAATCTCGCTGACGATATAAGGCGTCCGAAGATAGCCCCCGTTCACCGCGGCGCTCACCGCCGTTATGAGCTGGATCGGCGTGATGGTGAAGGTCTGTCCGAAGGAAGCCGCCGCCAACTGGGAGAGGTTCGTGCTGTCAAAGAACGTATCCTCGTCCCACCAGATGCTGCTTGCCTCGCCCGTCAGGTCGATGCCGGTCTTCTCAAAAAGGCCGAACGCTCTGGCATATTCGTAAAACCGCTCCGCGCCCACCTGCTGGCCGATGTTGACAAAGGCGATGTTGCAGGAGTTCATAACCGCCTGCGTGAGCGTCTCCGAGCCGTGACCGGACGTTCTCCAGCAGTTGAGCTCCGTGCTGCGGCCAAGGACGTTCATGGCGCCGCCGCAGTAAAACGTGGAGTCCGTGGTCACGGCGCCGGACTCCAGCGCCATAGCCAGCGTGACAATCTTGAAGGTCGAGCCGGGTTCATAGGTATCGGATATGACCTTGTTGCGCCACTGGAGCTGGCGCTCCTCCTCCAGAATCGCCTCCGCCTCCTCCTCGGTCGCGGCGGCGTCCACGCGCTCCTGGGCCTGTTCGCTTATATCAAGATAGTTGTTAAGGTCAAAATTTCCAAGGGAGGCCATCGCGAGAACCGCGCCGGTATTGACGTCCATGACGATGCCCGCCGCGCCGTCCCCCAGCTCGTAGTCCTCCACCGCCTGAGACAGGTGCTTTTCCAGATAATACTGCACCGTCTCGTCAAGGGTCAGGACGATGCTCTGCCCGTCCTCCGCGTCATAATAATCCTCGTAATCCGTAAACAGCATATCGGTGCCGGCGGCGGTCGTCGCGCGCACGATGCGCCCGTCTGTGCCGGAGAGCACGTCGTCATAATAATACTCTATGCCGGAAAGTCCGTAATCGTCCGAGCCGACGAAGCCGATGACATGGCTTGCAAGGCTGCTGTAAGGATAATAGCGCTTCGTGGCCTCCTCTATTTTCACGCCCTGAAACTGCTTTGTCACGGTATTGCCGTCCTCGTCTACCGTTTCATAGCCCTCTTCCTTGAAGGCGCGTACCTGCTCGGCCACATCGTCGTCCACCTTGGTGGCGATGGTGACATACCAGGAGCTCGTGTCCTGCGCCTTGTCATAGATTGTCTGGTAATCTATGCCCAGTATCCCGGAAAGGCCGCTGGCGATAAGCGAGGCGTCCTCGCCGTACAGGTTCATTTCCGCCGGGCTCAGGTAGATATTGCTCACCGTCGCGCTCATGGCAAGGATGTTCATGTTTCGGTCGTATATGGTGCCGCGCTTTGCCGATACCGTCGTCTCCCGGAGCTGCTGGTCGACAGCCGCCGTTTCATACGTATCGTGGTCAAGGATCTGGATCTGAAACAGGCGCACGCCCAGCAGTATAAATAGAGCTATGCCGCACACAAGCATGAGGACCAGTGTGCGGCGAAGCATCATTTTATTCGGCGAAACGGGACCGTTTTTTGATTTGCGCTTTGTGAACATAGATATCTCCTCTGGACTTAAGGACACACATGACTGCCGCTGTTATATTCCAGTATAATACACCTGTCAATCAAAATATGCCTTGACCGATGCGATAAGATCCTCCTGCCCAAGGGAAAGAACGCTTGTGGAATCGTCCGTGACGATGACGGCTCTGTCCGCCGAGGCCACGTTCGTCAGGTAATATATCTGTTGGTCGTCGGGCTCCTGCATCCCCAGCACGTCTACGGCGTATTCCTCTACGGTCTTGAGATTGAAGACCGTTTCATATTCCACCGTGAGCTTGTCCCGCTCGGCCTCCAGCTCCGTTATCCGGCTTTCCATATCCGCGGCGTGGTCGGAAACGTTCACAAGCTGTATCTGCGCGAGAAGCACCATCACAAACAGCACAATAACGCACAGGGAACCGACCGCGGCAAAGAGCGGCACGCCGGGCCGGTGCGCGGCGGCATGCTCGCGGGCATCCTCCCGCACCCACTCCTGATCATGGATCCTTTCCCGTTTTTTCGGGCGGCTGTACGTTTCCTCCTGTTCGGGGTAATACGGCGCGTCGCCAAAATCGTAGGCCAGCGTCCCGTCTACCGCCCCGGTCACGAAGTTGTAGCTTTTGAACGTTTTGGTCTGGCTCATGCTCTCACCTTCTGTACAATTCTGAGCCGGGCGCTTCTGGCCCGGGGGTTTTCTTCTATTTCACGGGGCGTCGGGATGACCGGCTTGCGCGTGACGCTTCGGAACGTCTGCACAAAGCCGCAGGTGCAGACCGGAAATTCCTTCGGACAGGTGCATCCCGCTTCCCGCTTGCGAATGGCTTCCTTTACGATTCTGTCCTCCAGCGAATGAAAGCTGATGACGAGAAGCCTTCCGCTCTCCGCAAGGCAGCCCTCCGCCTGATCGAGCATCCGTTCCAGAGAGCCGAGCTCGTCGTTTACCGCGATCCTCAGCGCCTGAAAGCAGCGCTTTGCCGGATGCTGCTTTTCCCGCAGAGCCGAGGCCGGCATAGTCCTGCGGATGATTTCCACGAGCTCCCCCGTCGTCTCAACGGGCTTTTCCTCCCGGCGGGCGACGACAGCCGCCGCGATGCGCCCGGCATACCGTTCCTCGCCGTAGCGCCAGAATATGCTGCGAAGCTCCGCCTCGCTCCAGCCGTTTACGATGTCCCGCGCCGTCAGCGGCGAGGACTCGTCCATCCGCATATCCAGCGGCGCATCCTTCATATACGAAAATCCTCGGGCCGCGTCGTCAAGCTGTGGCGAGGAAACGCCCAGATCGAACAGCATACCGTCCGCGCCGGAAACGCCGGCGCTGTCGAGCAGGGCGCGGAGATCGGCGAAGTTGCCCTTCAAAAAGGTTATCCTGCCGCCGAAGGGCGCCAGCCGCTGCCTGGCATAATCCAGCGCGCGCGCGTCCCGGTCGATGGCGATAAGCCGCCCTGTCGTCAAACGGGAGGCGATGGCCTCCGCGTGACCGCCCATGCCCAAGGTGCCGTCCACATACGTCCCTTCCGGGCGGATATTCATGTATTTTATACATTCGTCCCGCAGGACGCTAACGTGCTCCATCAGAAATCAAGCTCCCGCATGACCGCCGCGATATTCTCCGGCGAGGCCTCCCTGTCGCGCAGGGCGTTCCACTGCTCGCTGTCCCAAAACTCCGCGTGGTTGTTCGCGCCGAGGACCGTCACGTTCTTTACAAGCCCCACTCGATCGCGAAGCGTCTGCGGCAGGAGGACGCGGCCCTGAGCGTCAAGCTCGCACTTGCTGGCAAAGGCGAACAGCGGCCGCATGGCGTTCTGCTTTACAAAGGGCATGGCGTTTACCTTGTCGGTAAATACCTGCCAGTTCTCCGCGCTGTAAGCGCACAGGCAGTTGTCCATGGAAAGGGTCACGTAAAATTCCGAACCCAGTTCTTCCCGCAGGCGGGCAGGAATAAAAAGACGGCCTTTCGCGTCCAGAGAATGCTGGTATTCGCCTGTCATCCTGCCTCACCTCGCCCCATATCGTGGGAAATTAAAACACTTTACACCACTTTGCCCCACTTCTATGGCTATTATAGTGGGCATTCGGGAAAAATGCAAGAGGCAGATACATGATTTTTTCAGGTTTTTCCCTGCCAATTTTTTCCTTTAGTTGTATCGGGCAGACAGAACCACAACATCTGGGATCGTGCCGGAGCAGGCAGCTCGGATTCGCTTCACGCGAAACGAACGAAAAAAAGCGGCCATGCAGGAGTAGGAACGCTCCTGCATGGCCGTTTTCTTCGTATATGGATTTCAGATCCCGCTGTCCGTATGGCATCAGCTCCGCAATATGAAGGCGTCGCCGCTGGTGGTGTCGATCTCCATCCGGGCCTGGCCGTTTCCGGCCACATATTGCTTTCCCTCGATGCGAAGGCTGAAATCGGAGCTCAGATCCCCGCTGGCGGTGTCCATCCGCAGGGTAAAGCCGCTGCCCTCGGGCAAAGCCAGACGCACCGCCCCGGAGGTGGTGCTGATGTCGGCCGTATCCGGGCACACGTCGGAGGAGATGTCCACGTCCCCGGAGGTCGTGTCCGCTTCAATGCTTCCAAAGCTGCCGTACAGACGGATCTCGCCGGAGGTCGCCTCCGCCTCCAGCCTCGCCGCGGCGACCGCGCCGATACTTTCCATGTTTCCGGAAACGGTACTGATTTCCAGCTCCCCAAAAAAGCCGGAAATCGCCACCGACCCGGAGGTCGTGCCGACATAGCCGTCGGCGGCGGCCCCTCCCGTCTGCTCCAGCGTCACGTCCCCGGAGGTGCAGTCCACATCCACACGCCGGAATGCGCCGGAAAGCCGGACGGCCCCGGATGTGGCGGACGCGCTGCCCTCGGCGGCGAATATTTCCTCCGCCGTTACCTCGCCGGAGGTCGTATCGAACGTCAGCGTCCGGGCGGTCAGGCCGGCGGCCGTAATGTCCGCAGAGACGGAGGATATCTCGCACCCGTCCAGCGCCGAGGCAAGCATCTCAGGCAAAAGCACCTCCAAACTCTTCGCGCCGATGTTTTTGGTTTTGCCGTTTTTGCAAAAGCGGATATAGAGCGTGCCGTCCTTCACGCCCCATCGCAGAGCGTTGTCCTGCGTAAGCGCGTATTTCTCCCCGGACAGGTTCTCCTCCCGGAAGGTGATCTCGGCGCCGTCATAGGCGGACACGTTCACATCCCCCCACAGCCATTCCACAGACAGGCTCCCCACCCCTTCAGTCGGGACGGTATAAACCCCATCCTCCGCATATTCATTGCTGAAGTCCGGCCCGCTCATGACGGCGTCGGAGGCCGAATAGCCTATATTGAGCGCCCCGCTCGCCATCAGATCCCGGAAGCTTGCCTGCAAAAGGCGGCCGGCTCCCATGAGCATGATACCCGCGGCCATGAGTATCCCGGCCGCGAGGATAACGATCCTCAGTCTTTTTTTCATCGCGCGTTCCTCCTTCTCATAAGCGCCCGCCTCGTCCCGCGGCCCATGGCCGCCGTCAGGCGTATCACCTGCTTTGCCAGCCACCCGAAGCCGAGAGCGGCAAAAATCCCCGCGCCGACGGAAAACAGCGCGCCGCCCGTCAGCAGAAGCAGCGGCCCGAAGCCGCCGGAAAACGCCGCGAGCAGGCAGGCTGCCGCCGCCGCGAGAGCGGACAGCGCCGCCGCCCCGACGCACAGCACCGCCACCCAGACGAGGATATAAATCACCAGCGCCAGCGCCAGCAGCACCAGCACGACGGGAAGCCACACGGGCGAGCCGATGACCGTCAGGACGACGCTCAGGGGCGTCCAGCCCTTTTTCGGACGGACAGCGGCGCGCACGAGCCGATTGACAGGCATCTGCTCCCGAATCTCTCCGGCAATGGCGTCGATATCTCCAAGGCTCTCCACAGCGGCAGCTTCGTCCATGCCGTCCTCCATCATGTCCGAGAGCATTTCGCCGTAATATTCGAGCTGCTGGGCCCGGCTCCCGGGCTCCAGATCCGTCAGGCGGCTTTCCAGCGCCCGCAGGAACCCATCCTTTGTCATTGCTCTTTTCCCTCCCTTATGAACTCATATATGGCCACGATATCCGGCCAGCTTTCCAGAAAATCGTCGATAACTCTCTCCCCGGCGGGTGTGATGGCATATATCTTCCGCAGCCGCCCGTTGTGCTCCACGGAACGAACCGTCAGGCTGCCCGCCGCCTCCAGCCTCCGAAGGATGGGATAGAGGGTGGATTCCGATATTTGGATGCGGCCGGACAGATCCTTTATGATTTTGTAGCCGTACGAGTCGCCGCGGGACAGGGCCGACAGCACGCAGACATCCAAAAGCCCCCTCTTCACTTGCGGATCTATCATGTGATATTCCTCCTAACGCATAATATTATATATTGCATAGTATTATATGTCAAGCAGTATTTTTCATAGATCCCATAAAAAACGGGGGCGGCGCGAAATAGATCCCGCGCCGCCCCCGGCAGATACAGATA
>CAZEXC010000003.1:0-21995 GCA_964516625.1 uncultured Oscillospiraceae bacterium
AGATGTATACTCCATCCTTGCCCTTCCCTAACGCAAAGCCCGGAAACTTAACGATGCACACCCTTGCCTTTGACTAACCCTTCCCGCTGTCGGGCGAGTATGGGTCTTTCTCCCGCTAGAACGTGCGCTCACCGGGCGCACTACGCCGACAGCCGGCTCTTTCATAGAGCCGGCTGCCATTATTTTGCTGTTTCGGCGCTGCCTCTTAGTGAGGCAGCGGCCAGTTCTCATAAAGCCCTGCGGCTTTTTTATTCCACAAGCGCCCGAAACTGCTCCTCCGTGATAATCTCCACCCCGAGGGACTGGGCCTTCGTCAGCTTGGAACCGGGATTTTCCCCGGCCAGAACATAGGCGGTTTTCTTCGACACCGAGCCGGACGCCTTGCCGCCGAAATGCTCGATGAGCGCTTCCGCCTCCGCCCGGGTAAAGCCCTCCAGCGTGCCGGTAAGGACAAAGGTCTTCCCCGCAAAGCGCATGTCGCCCACATCCTCCACGCTCTCGAACGACACGCCCGCCTGACGCAAAAGCTCTATCTGGTGGCGGCTCTGGGGACTTTCCAGCCACTGGATGATATATCGCGCCGTCACAGGGCCGATATCGTCGACGGCGGTCAGCTCCTCCTCGGAAGCGGCCATGAGCTCGTCCAGACTTTTGAACCGGCGGGCAAGGACTTTCGCCGCCTTCGCGCCCACCTGCCGGATGCCGAACGCGCACAGCAGCCGCGCAAGCCCCCGGGACTTGCTTTCTTCTATCGCCTCGACGAGGTTTTCGGCGGATCTTTTCCCCATGCGCTCCGCTGTGGCTGCGGATTGGGCGTCAAGGCTGTAGAGCTCCGCCGGAGTGTGCAGAAGTCCCTGCCTGTCCAGCGCCTCCACGACCGCGGGGCCGAGACCGTCGATATCCATGGCCTCCCCGGACGCAAAGTGGACGATGTTCCGAAGCCGCTGGGCGGGACATTCCGCGCCTGTGCATCGGATGGCCGCGCCGTCCTCGTCCCTCGCCACCGGCGCGCCGCAAACCGGGCATTTGTCGGGCAGCCGGAAAAAGCCCTCGCTATTTTTCTCCGTCACCTGCAAAACCTCGGGGATGATCTCCCCCGCCTTCTGCACAAGGACAGTATCGCCGACGTTCACGCCCAGCTTTTCGATAAAATCCTGATTGTGGAGCGTGGCGTTTGTTACCGTCGTTCCCGCCAGACGGACAGGCTCTATGACGGCTTTAGGGGTCAAAACGCCCGTGCGCCCTACCTGCACGACGATATCCCGCACGCGGCTCGGCTTTTTCTCCGGCGGGTATTTATAGGCCGCCGCCCAGCGGGGGTATTTGGCGGTGCTCCCCAGCGTCCGGCGCTGGGAAAGGGCGTTCAGCTTCACCACCGCGCCGTCGATATCATAGGCGTACCCCTCGCGCCCCTCTCCGATATCCCCGATCTTCTCTACGCACTCCTCCGCCGTCCGGCAGAGCGTATGGGGCACCACGGGAAATCCCATGCTCTCCATAGCCTCCAGCGTCTCAAAGTGCGTTTCATAGCTTGTCCCCTCCGCAAGCTGGATATTAAAGCAGATGATATCCAGCATCCGCTGGGCGCATACCCTCGCGTCCTGCTGGCGCAAAGACCCGGCTGCGGCGTTTCGGGGATTGGCAAGCGGCGCCTCCCCCGCTATCTCGCGCCGGGCGTTTATCTGCGCAAAAACATCATGGGACATATATACCTCGCCGCGGACGATGATGCGCTCCGGCGCGTTTTTCAGCTTCTTCGGCAGACTTCGGATCGTGCGGAGGTTTTCCGTCACATCCTCCCCCACTTCGCCGTTGCCCCGCGTCGCGCCGCGGTAAAAGACGCCGCCGCGGTACTCTGCCGCCACGGAAAGGCCGTCTATCTTCGGCTCTACGACAAAGTCGTGAGCATCGGCCACCGCCTCGCCCATCCGCGCGACAAACGCCTCGACCTCCTCGAACGAAAACACGTCCTGAAGGCTTTCCAGCGGCACCTCATGCTGTACCGGGGCAAACGCCTCGCTGACATGGCCGCCCACATGCTGGGTCGGGGAATCCGGGCGCAGCCAGTCCGGGTGTTCGGCCTCCATACGCTTGAGTTCGTTGTTCATCCGATCGTACTCAAAGTCGGAAACGAGGGGCGCGTCATTATCGTAATACGCCACGGACAGCGCCAGCAGCCGCTCCACAAGCTCGTCGTATGCCTTTTTCGATTCGTTCATGTTCCGTTCTCCCAGTTCATATAGGTTTCCGGCACCCCGCCCACGACGACCGTCTCCGAGACGAGTATCTCCGTTTCGAGCGACGTGCTGACGGTGCGCCAGGGCATCAGCAGAGACATATCCACCCGGATATCCAGCAGTATCTGGTGGCGGGTCTGGTTTATCCCCGCCCCCGTCAGCTCGCTGCGAAAGCCCGCCACACTGGACGCGAGCATCGTGACCTTCACGGGGATAGACGGCCCCCGGTTCAGGAAAAGCGCGCTTCCCGTAAGGTCCCCCAAGGGGACGCCCACCGTGATAACATCCTTTTCGGTGCTGGCTATGGCCGCGTCCAGAATCTCCGCCGCCAGCATATTGACCGCCGCCACGTTCGTCGTGATGGATGTCACGCTCCCCCGCGCGTCCTTTTCGACAGTCACGAGCCTCGACGAGTCGAAATCCCCGTCCGTCATGACATCCTTAACGATCCCGTTTATGGATATCCCGACCGCTTCCTTGGCTGCGGCCACCGCGACATCTGTCACAAGGCTGCGGAAAATGAAGCCGCACACCACGGCCACCGCCGCGGCAAGCGCGAGGACAAGGACGATAAGCAGCCGTCTGGCCGAACGCGCCGTCCCGCGCGGAACGGAAAAACGTCTCGGCCGCCGCCTCACCGGCATGGGATCACCCCCTATGCCACAGCCTATGCCCCCGGGGCCGCGGATATGCCGGCTCCGCTTTTTTATCCGGCCATTTCTTTCAGGAACAGGCGGGCGAGCGCAAGCTGCGCCCGGCACTCGTCGAGCTTTGCCACGCATGACGGGGAGTGGATATTCCGCACGGCCACGGATATGGCCGCCACGGCCACACCGCCGCCGCTCCTCTGGATGGCGGAAGCGTCCGTCCCTCCCGCGACGCGGCTTTTCGTCTGCCAGGGGATATCGTTTTCCTCCGCCAGACGGCGCAGGGTCTTATAAAGCTCTCTGTCATAAACCGTGCCGCCGTCCATATACGGCAGGACGACGCCCTGTCCGAGGCAGCAGACCCGATCCGCGCCGACGACGCCGTGGATGTCTGCGGCGGTAGTGCTCTCCAGCACAAGCGCCACATCCGGCTGTATCTGCGCTGCGGCGGCTCCCGCGCCGCGGCAGCCCACTTCCTCCTGCACGGTGAACGCAAACCAGCAGTCGCAGGGGAGCTGGCTTTCGATGAGCTCCACCATAACGGCGCAGCCTGTCCGGTCGTCGATGGCCTTGGCCTTAATGAACCCGTCGCCAAAGCGGATGACGGAGTCCTCGAACGCGACGGCGTCCCCCGGCGATATGAGCGCCTCGGCCTCCTGCTTCGTCTGCGCGCCGATATCAATATACATATCCCGCATCTCCGGGATCTTCCTGCGCTGCTCCGCCGTCGTCAGATGGAACGCCTTGCACCCCACGATGCCCGGCGTCCGACCGGCTCCCACAAAGACATGCTTTCCCAAAATGACGCGCCGGTCAATGCCGCCCGCGGCGGCAAATTTCAAATATCCCTCGTCCGTGATTGCCGTCACGATAAGGCCGACCTCGTCCATATGCGCCGCCAGCATGAGCCTTTTCGGCGGCGTGACCGCGCCTTTTTTGAACACGAGAAGATTTCCCAGCGCATCGGTTTTCAGCTCGTCGGCAAAGGGCATGACCCGCTCCATGATATAGTCCCTCACCTCGTCCTCGCTGCCGGACACCCCATCCAGACAGCACAGCGTTTCCAGCGTGTCAAGCATCGTCATCCCTCCATGCCTCCGATGTATTCCACAATAAGGCGCAAAGTATTTTCCATATCCTCCTGCCACACCATTTCCACCGGCGTGTGCATATATTTCAAAGGCAGGGAAATGAGCGCCGTCGCCACGCCCGCGCAGGACACCTGTATGACAGTGGCGTTGGTGCCGCTGCTCCCGCCGGGGCAGACCTCCGTCTGGTAGGGGATGCCCTTTTCTTCCGCCAGCGCGGAGAGCTCCCGCGCCATGTCCCGGTTCATGTTCGGGCCGACGCCGATGGCCGGGCCCTTCCCGCCGTATACGGTCACATCGCTCCCGTCCGGTGTTCTCGCGTGGGTCACGTCCACCACGATGGCACAGTCCGGCGCCATCGTCCGGGTCGCCACGACAGCCCCCCGGTAGCCGGTTATCTCCTCCTGCGTGCTGATTTGGAGGCAGAGGTCGACGTTCAGCTTCCTTGACGACAGCTCCTCAAAGGCTTTTATAATGATAGCCGCGCACGAACGGTCGTCCAGAGATTTCCCGCAAAGCTGGTTTTGACCCATCTCCTCGCATCCCCCGGCGTACACCGCAGGCGTCCCCGGCGGCACGAGCTTTTCCGCCTCTTCCCGGGAAAGGCCCACGTCGATGCGGAGCTTGTCGATGTCCGTCGTGCGGTCGGACTGTCCCGGCTCGATGAGATGCGGCGGCATGGTGTCGATAACGCCGAAGATCGCGCGTTCGCCCAGAACGCGCACCTCCCGCGCCGGGAGCATACGCGCGTCCACGCCGCCCAACGCGGAAAAGCGCAGAAAGCCGTCGTCCTCCACCGCCGTGACGATGAGCCCCACCTCGTCCATGTGCGCGTCAAGCAGCACGCGGCGGGCGTTTTCCCGGCCGCAGCGCTTTACGGCCATAAAATTCCCGAGCGGGTCGGTCTTTATCTCGTCGGCAAACGGGCGCATATATTCCTCTACGCGCGCATACACCGCCGACTCAAAGCCGGACGGCCCGCCCAGCCTGCATAATTCTTTTGCCAGTTCTTTCAGTTCCATAGGTTACTCCAATCCCTCCACGACGCGCCGGAAAGCGTCGCCGCGCTCTTCAAAGTTCCGAAAGCGGTCAAAGGACGTGCTGGCCGGGGACAGGATGACGACATCCCCATCCTCCGCGCCTGCCGCCGCCGCTTTTACCGTTTCGTCAAAATCGTCCATAACATATATTTCCGGTTTCCCCGGCGCGTATTCCGGCGCGTTCACGACCGCGTCCCGGATAACGCCCGCCGTCATGCCCGTCAGGTACAGCCGCTTTACATGGCGGCACACCGCCGGCCCCAGCGCGTCGTAGGAAATGCCCTTGTCCTTGCCCCCGGCGATGAGTATCACCTTATCCTCAAAGCAGGCCAGCCCCGCCATGGTGCGGTTCGGGCTGGACGCGATGGAGTCGTTTATGTATGTGACGCCGCGGAGCACTCGTATCTTCTCCAGCCGATGGGCGACGCCCGTGAACCGCCGCGCCGTGTCCGCCATGACCTCCGGCGGCACATAGCCCTCCGCCGCGGCGAAGGCCGCCATCATGTTCTCGATGTTGTGGACGCCCGGGACGAGAAGCTCCGCCGCGGACAGTATCTCTCGCTCCCTGCCGCCGTTCGCGGCGCATATCATGCCGTCCGCGCGCAGAAAAACGCCGTCGTCCACCGCGCCGGCGCGGCTGAACCAGCGCACCGCGCCCTTTGCTTCTTCCGCGCAGGCGGCTGCAGGCGCGTTGTCGCGATTGAGCACCAGACGCCCGCCGGAGCCCTGATGGCGGAATATCTGCTTTTTCGCGTCGATATAATCCTCATAGCTCGGATGTACGTCGAGATGGTTCGGCGAGAGGTTCGTAATGACCGCCACATCCGGCGCGCAGTACATGCTGTGAAGCTGGAAGGAGCTCAGCTCCAGAACCGCCGCGTCCGACGGGCGTATCCGATCCGCGTCCGCGAGAAGCGGCCTGCCGATATTCCCGCCAAGCCATACGGTGAGGCCCGCGGCCTTTAAAAGCTCCGCGATAACGGTGGTTGTGGTGGTCTTCCCGTCCGAGCCGGTCACGGCGAATATCCGGCAGGGACAGAGGGAGAAAAACGCCTCCATCTCGCTTGTTATGACCGCGCCCCGCTCCGCCGCCGCGCGAAGCGCGGGGTGGCCGGGGTGCATACCCGGCGTGCGGAATATCACGTCGCCGGAAAGACCGTCGAGATACCCCTCGCCCAGACGGAAGCGCACGCCTCTGGCGGCGCATTCGCTGTAAAACTCCCCCAGCGCATCGGGGTCTGATCTGTCGCAGACGGTGACGGAAACGCCCGCGTCCGCCAAAAGCCTTACGAGGGGCCGGTTCGATATGCCCGCGCCCACCACCGTCACGGCTTTGTTTTTCAAATCGGACAGGTAATCCTTCAAGGTCATGGCAACACCTCCATGATGTTCTCATTATAAGCCTACATCTTGTACATGGCAAGAAACGAATAACTACAACTTGATGTAAAAAGAGACAGGAAATGATCCCTGTCTCTTTTCTGTTATGATTGCGAGCTTCCCTGTAAGCCGGGTCCTGTTAAAAACGGCCATCTATCTAGGCGCGGCGTTGCCGCCGCGCTCAAGCCACCTCCTCGGGGAGGCCGGGCCGGCCTTATGTTCCCCTCCACGGTGTTGCTCCGGATAGAGTTTACAGCGGCGGGCTGTCGCCAGTCCGTCGGGTGGTCTCTTACACCGCCTTTCCACCCTTACCGCCCTGACGGGCGGCGGTCTGTTTCTGTTGCACTTGTCCTGATGTCGCCATCGGCGGGCGTTACCCGTTATCCTTGCCCTGCGGAGCCCGGACTTTCCTCACGCACGGCCTTTCGGCCCGTACCCGCGGCCGTTCGGGAAACTCGATAACAGCTTTTTGGCTTCGGCGCTTATGTCACGGACGCGCCGCGCGATATTTGTCACTCGCCGTTGTCCCAGTTGTGCCAGACGTTCTGCACATCGTCGTTGTCGTCAAAAGCGTCGAGCATTTTCTGCATATTCTTGATGTCGCCCTCGGCGGTGAGGGTGATATAGGACTGGGGCACCATCTCCTCCTGCGCGGACAGGAGCCTGTAGCCGTGTTCGGTCATATAATCGGCCACAGCAGTCACGTCCGCCGGGGCGGTATAGATGGTAAAAATGCCTTCCTCGGTCTCCATATCCGCCGCGCCCGCTTCCATCGCGTCCATAAGGACGGCGTCCTCGTCAAGCTCCCCGTCCTCGTTGTCCACAACGATAACGCCCTTGCGGTCAAAGGACCAGGACACGCAGTTCGTCGCGCCGAGGTTGCCGTTATATTTGTCGAAGGCGTGACGCACCTCGCTGGCAGTGCGGTTGCGGTTGTCGGTCATGGCCTCCACGATGATGGCCACGCCGCCGGGGCCGTAGCCCTCGTAGGTGACCGATTCAAAGCTGGAAGTATCGCCGTTTCCAAGCGCTTTTTCGATCGTGCGCTTGATGTTGTCGTTCGGCATATTCGCGGCCTTGGCCTTCGTGATGACGGCGGCAAGGCGCATATTGTTTTTCGGGTCTCCGCTGCCGCCCTCCTTGACGGCCACGATCATTTCGCGGGCGATCTTCGTAAAGGCCTGAGCCCGCTTGGCGTCGGCCGCGCCCTTGGTCTTCTGGATGTTATGCCATTTGGAATGTCCGGACATTCTTCTTATCCCCCTGTATGTTTGCTCTACAGGGTATTGTAGCATAGATTTTCCCCAATATCAACCACCGCTGCGCATCAGCGGCCCTTTGGAATGAGAAGAAGCCCGTCCCGGCGTCCCTCGTTGGCGGCGGCGATGGCCTCCACAGTGGAATGATACCGGCGGGCGATGGGCCACATATCGGCTCCCTCCGGCACGCGGATGAGCGCTGCCGAGGGCGTCTGCGGCATGGATCGCCATCCTTCCTCGTCCTCCGTAAGACCCGCGACGCAGGACAACGTCCCGCCGGTCACGGCCAGCGCGTCCATTTGCAGCGTCGCCCGCACGTCCGCCCCGGCGCAGTACACGTCCGTCACCGTGATCGCGACGTCCTGAATACGCGCGCCCTCCTCGAGCTCCGAGGACGTAAACTCCGCCGACAGCCGACACCGCGAGCAGACATATTCCCCGCCGCGCCCCCGGCTGATCAGACGGATATCCACCGAGGTCTTCACCGTGCTCTCCTCAACGCTCACGCCGCCCACGCAGGCCGCAACGGACAGCACCTCCCCCTCGCCGGAAAAAGGCTCCGCCCGGCCCGTCACGGTCTGGCGCATGGCCACCGTCCGCGCGCCGCAGTCTATCCTCACGTCCTCCATCTGCGCTTCCAGAAGCGTGCGGTTGCTGTAGATATCCGCTATGTAGCGCATCTCGCGCTTTTCCCGGCAGACGGTCTGCGCGGCAAAGTGCATCTCCGCGGAGACCCGCCCCGTCCGGCTGTCATACTCCGGCATGTCGAAATACGCGCCGGTCAGCAGAAGCGTCACCGACGGGAGCGTATCGGCGCTTTCCGCGTCCACCTCCATGATCTGGGAAAACTCCGTTTCATACCGTCCGGCGAAGACGCTTTCCGCCTCCTCCCCGCCGAAGATAAGCTCTGTACGCACCCGACCGCGGAAGACCACCTTGCCGCTTACGAATTTCACGTCCTCCACAGCGGCTTCCACCCGGCGGGACAGGACGCTCTGCGCCCCGCTTCCCGGCGGGAGCTGATATTCGTCCGTCACCACGAACGTCTTCTCCCGCACGTCGGAGACTGTCACGGCCTCCGACGTCCGCGTGAGAAGCTGGACGGGCGCGTTTTCCGCCTCCAGACCGGAGGCAAGCTCCACGCTCTGCTTTCGATAACACTGCGCCTGCGCCTCAAGCTCCGCCCGGACGGAGAGCTTGCGAGAGTTGACAGCGCGGGCGTCAAGGGAGCGCACGCGCATCCCGGCCACCGTCCGGCACTCCGTGTCCGCCGCCGGCGCGTCCATGCGGATATCCGCCGGCAGGGTCATCTCGAGGCTCCGCATGACGCCCCCGTCCTCCGGCACATACATGACCGATACGCTCACGGAGGCGCCAAGCTGCACAAAGCCGGCCTCCGTTTCCTTTCCGCGCACGGTAAGGACGCCCACGGCGTCTACCACTGCGCCGATATCCGGCATTGTGTCCGGCACGACGCACTCCTCTGACGTCTCCCGGCTGGCCGAGCCCGACCAGACGGGGGAAAGCTGTTCATATATATCCTTTTTTAATGCCGTGTCCATACTGCTGTCGCTCCTTGCATGATGTTCTATGCAAGGCTATGCTCCGTCCGGCGCGGATATGCCATTTTACCGCCGCAGTATGCGGCAGCCGCCGTATATCAGAAGCCCGCCGCACACCAGCCACCAGAACCATGACGGCAGCACGAGCGCCAGCAGGATGATGATCCCCAGAGCCACGGCGAACACGCCGAGCCCTCCGCCGTTTCGTCTGCACATGAAAACCGCCTCCCGCCATACATACTATGGGGGAAGCGGCCTTTTGGTGCGCGTCTTTTATTTGATTTCCCAGCGCTTGAGCCGGGACGCCTCGTCGTACAGCCGGAGGTAGGACGCGTAGCGGCTCCGGTGGACGGCTCCTGTCTCCGCCGCCGCGCGCACGGCGCATCCAGGCTCGCGCCTGTGGGTGCAGTCGTCAAAGCGGCAAGCGCCCCTGTATGGCGAAAACTCCGGGAACAGCCCGTCGAGCTCTTCGGGGAATATGGGCTCCTCCGTCTCGTCCTGAAAGGACGCAAAGCCCGGCGTATCGGCGACGAGAGCGCCGCCGCCGATGTCGAAAAATTCCACATGGCGGGTGGTATGCTTCCCGCGCCCAAGCTTTTTGCTTATCTCCCCCGTCGCGAGGGAAAGTCCGGGGGCCAGAGCGTTCAGCACACTGCTTTTTCCCACGCCGGAGTTTCCCGTAAAGCAGCATATCTTTCCCGCCAGCGCCCGGCGGAGCTCCTCGATGCCCTCGCCGGTAACGGCGCTGACCCGCAGGACGGGATAGCCTGTTCCGGCATATATGGCCGCAAGGCCGTCGCCGGAGGCAAGGTCGCATTTGTTTATGACGAGCATGACGCCCACGCCGTTTTTCTCGCACCGCACCGTCACCCGGTCGGCCAGATACGGGTCGGTCACGGGCACGGCCTCGGACACGAGCATGACCAGCAGATCGACGTTGGCGACAGCCGGCCGGCCAAAGGCGTTCCGGCGGGGCAGAATCTCCTCGACAGAGCCGCTCTCCCCGCCGTCTGTCTCCACTGTGACGCGGTCGCCCACGAGCGGCGTCACGCCCTCGCTGCGAAAGCGCCCGCGGGCGCGGCAGCACACGGTTCTGTCTCCGCAGCGCACATAGTAGAAGCCGCTGACCGCCCGGATGATGACACCCTGTTGTTTCAAAGCGGCCCGCCTTACTGCGCCGGGCCTGTGCCGATCTGGATATAGAGCTTCGTACCGGCTACGACCTCGGTTCCGGCGGGATAGACCTGCCAGATGACGCAGCCGTTCTGGGACTCGTCGGAGCTGACATAGCTTATCTCCGTCTCCGTACACACGAGCCCGTACTGCTGCACCTCCAAAAGCGCGTCCGCCTTGCTCATGCCGACAAGCTCCGGCACTGTCGTGTAGGTGACGGACGGCCCGGCGCTGACGTACATCGTCACCGTGCTGCCGCTGGAAACGGACGAGCCCGCCTCCGGATCGGTGCTGATGACGTAGTTTTTCGTGACGGTGTCGGACTCCTGAAGCGCGGTTTCCACGTTCAGCTCCATGTCCTGCAAGGTGATCTGCGCGTCGGTGTAGGAGCTGTTCGTCACGTCCGGCATGGTCACGAGCTTCACGCCGGAGGAAACGGTGAGCTCTACCTCGATGCCCTCGGATACGATCATGCGGCTGGAGCCCTCCTCCGGATCCTGATCGATGATCTCTCCCTCCGGGTGGGCGGCGTCGGTCTTATAGGTTATCTTGAAGTCAAAAAGCTCCGTCAGCCCCTCGTCGGCGGTGACCTCCTCCTCCGTGAGCCCTACGAAGTTCGGCACATCCGTCCGCTCGGCCTGACTGAATATCTCTCCGAGCCAGTATTTCCACACGAACACAAACACCGCCAGCGCGAACGCCACGACAAGTCCATAGCCGAGGAGCGTGCTGATGCGGCTGGCGCGCGTGCGGCGGCGGACATAGCCCTGCTTGGAAAGCTCGCCGGTCTTGCTGATGCGCGGCACGTTCCGGGTGATGACATGGATCTCGTCCCTCAGCCCCGCGCGGCGGTCGGTCTCCTCGGCCAGAGCCTTTCGCACCGCCGCGCCGATGGAGGACGTCTGCCCCTTGCGGAAATCCTCCAGATCGGCGAGCATCTCGTCGGCGGAGGGATAACGGTCGTCCGGGTCCGGCTGCATGGCGCGGAGGGTTATCTCCTCCAGCTCCGGGGGGATGTCGGGATTGATGGCCGTCGGCGCCGTCGGCGCGACGGTAAAATGCTTCATCGCCACCTCTTCCACGGAATCTCCGTCGAAGGGGAGCGTCCCCGTGAGCATCTCGTACATGACGACGCCCAGAGAATATATGTCGCTGCGGGCATCCACCGCCTCGCCGCGCGCCTGTTCGGGAGAGATATAATGGATGCTTCCGACGGCCTCCTCCGAATCCTCCTGCTCCTGAGCGCCTTCCTCAAGCTGGGCGATGCCGAAATCGGCCACCTTGGCCGTGCCGTCCTTGGGCAGCATGATGTTCTGGGGCTTTATGTCCATGTGGATGATGCCCTTGCTGTGAGCGTGGCTGAGGGCTTTCGCGATCTGGGTGGAAAAATGCAGCGTCTCCTTCCATGAGATGGCGCCCTTTTTCTTGAGGTACTGCTTCAAATTGATGCCATCGACGTACTCCATCACGATGTATTCCGTATCGCCGGAGGAAACCACGTCGTATACGGCTCGGATATTCGGATGGGAGAGCATGCCGACCGCCTGATATTCCGTGCGGAATCGGCGGCGGGACTGGGCGTCCATCGCCACGTCGTCCCGCAAGACCTTGATGGCCACGTTCCGTTTGAGCTTGTGGTCAAAAGCCTTATATACGACGGCCATGCCGCCGATGCCAAGGATGGAGAGAATCTCATACCGTCCGTCAAGCATCTTTCCAAGACGCCAACTCGCTTTATTTGTCATGCTCCCGGCCTCCCTTCCCCCGGCCTATCACCATGGCCGTCACATTATCCCTCGCGCCGTTTTCGAGCGCCGCGTCGATCAGCGCCCGACAGGCGGAGCCTTCGTCCTCCGCCGCCAGTATCAGCCGGTGAAGCTCCGCGTCCTCCACCGCGTTTGAAAGGCCGTCGGAGCACAAGAGGAACATGTCCCCCTCCCGGACGGGCACCTCAAAGATATCGCTCGTCACGAACGCCTCGCTCCCCACGGCGCGGGTTATGATGTTCCGGCGGGGGTGCCGGCGCGCCTGAGCGGGGGTTATCTTTCCCTCATCCACCATCTGCTGGACAAGGGAGTGATCCTTCGTTATCTGGACGATGCCGTCCCGGGCAATGCGGTAGGCGCGGCTGTCGCCGACGTTTATGAATATGGCCGCGGCGTCCTGAAAATACCCCGCCACCAGCGTCGTACCCATGCCGGTATATTCCTCCGATGAGCAGGCGAAGTGATATATCTTCCGGTTGGCCGCGTCCGCGGCCTGACGCAGAGTATCCCCGTCCGGCACGCCGTCGGAAGCCGCCGCCGCAGAGCGCGCAAAAGCGGAAAAGCGCTCGACGGCCATGCTGCTTGCCTGCTTCCCCGCCGCCGCGCCGCCCATGCCGTCGCACACGACGCAAAGCACGCCATCCCCGATCCGGCACTGTCCAAAGGAGTCCTGGTTCTCGGATCTGTAACGTCCCTTGTCGCTCAAGCCAAAACTGTTCATGTCAAGATTTCCTCATTTGTCCGCGGCGAAGCTGTCCGCACGCCGCGTCTATGTCGCTTCCCAGACGGCGGCGGATCGTCACTGTCACGCCGCTGTCCGACAGGCTTTTGGCAAATTCCCTCACCCGCCGCTCCGTGGAGGGCTCCAGCCCCCGCTCCGCCACATGGTTAAGGCGTATGAGATTTACATGCGAGCCCGTGCCCCGGAGCTTTTCCGCCAGCAGTGCGGCGTGGCCGGGCGTATCGTTTACTCCCCGCACCATGGCATATTCAAAGGAGATGCGCCGTCCGGTCTTTCGGAAGTACCGGCGGCACGCGTCGTATACCGCCTCCACGCCGCAGGCGCGGTTCACCGGCATGAGCGCGCTTCTGGTTTCGTCGTCCGGCGCGTGGAGAGACACCGATAAGGTCAATTGTAAATTAAGATCGGCCAGTTTGTCAATTCCCTCTGTAAGACCGCAGGTGGAAAGGGATATGTGCCGCATGCCGATATTGCGCCCGTCCGGGTCGTTGACAAGGCGCAGAAAGCGGACGACATTGTCGAAATTGTCCAGCGGCTCCCCGATTCCCATAAGAACGATGTTGGAAATATCCGCCCCGGTTTCGATCCCTGTGCGGATGACCTCGTCGAGCATCTCCGACGGCCGCAGGTCGCGTATCTTCCCGCCGATGGTGCTGGCGCAGAAAGCGCACCCCATGCGGCAGCCCACCTGCGTGGAGATGCAGACGGAATTTCCGTGCTTATAGCGCATAAGGACGGTTTCAACGCTCTCGCCGTCCGAAAGCCGCCAGAGAAGCTTCACCGTTCCGTCCTCCTGCGACGTCTGCTTTTTCACCGCGGTCAGAGCCGGTATCTCGTACCGCTCGGCCAGCGTCCGGCGAAGCGGCCTTGAAAGGTCTGTCATCTCCTCGAAGGAAGCCGCGCCCCGCGCCAGCCATCGGAATACCTGCCCCGCCCGGTACGCGGGAAGGCCGAGCGCCTTGAACTCCGCCTCCAGCTCCTCTGGAAGAAGGGACTTTATATCTCGCTTTTTTTCTCCATCCGGCATATATAAAACCCGTCCGTCCCGTCCGTGTCCGGCCAGAACGTCCTTTCCAGCGTCTTTTGGAACGCGCCGTTTTTTCCCAGAAACGCCGCCGTCACGTCCTCGTTTTCCCGCCGCCGCCAGGTACAGGTGGAATAGACAAGCACGCCTCCCGGCCTCACGGCGCGGCCCGCGGCCTCCAGAAGCTCCGACTGAAGCTCGGGGAGGCTGTCGAGCCCCGCTTTCTCCCGGTAGCGGATATCCGGCTTTTTTCGGATGACGCCGAGGCCGCTGCACGGCACGTCCGCCAGCACGGCGTCGTAATCGCCGGGCTCCGTCTCCCGCCCGTCCCGCTCCCGGCACTCGATGCAGGAAAGTCCCATGCGGTCGGCCCCGTCCATGACAAGATTCAGCTTCGCGCCGCTGATGTCGCAGGCATGGACAAGGCCCCGATCCTCCATGGCTATGGCGGCGGCAAAGCTCTTGCCCCCCGGCGCGGCGCACATATCGAGGACCTTCATGCCCGGCTTTACGCCCGCGGCCATGACCGCCCTGTGAGCGGCCGGGTCCTGAATGTAAAAATGCCCGGCCAGAAATTCCGGCGTTTTCGACAGATCCCCGCCGCGCAGGAAAAGGCACCCCGGTTCGCCGTCATAGAACTGCGCGCCCAGCGCCTCGGCCAGCGCCTCCGGCGATGTTTTGAGGGTATTCGTCTGTATATACACAGGCGGGGGCGTGTTGTCCGCGCGCAGGACGTCCTCCGCCCCGGCGTATCCCCGTCTGTCCAGAAGCTCCTCCACAAGCCACAGCGGATGGCTGTATAAAACGGAGAGATACGCCGCCGTGCCCTTTCCCGGCACCCGGGGCAGACGCTCTCGGTTCTCCCCTATCCGGCGCAGGACGGCGTTTACAAGCCCCGCCGCCCGGGCGTATCCCGCCTCGCGGCAGAGCCGGACGGACTGGCTCACCGCCGCGTGGGCGGGTATTTTATCCATGAACACAAGCTGGTATGTTCCCAGGCGCAGGATATCCCGCACCTTCGGCTCAAGCTTTCCTCTGGCAAAAGCGGCGATATAAAAATCGCACAGGGCAAGATTTTGCAAAACGCCGTAAAAAAGCCGCGCGGCCAAAGCGGTGTCGCGTCCGTCAAGGCCGTTTTTCTCCGCCTGCGCGGCAAGCGTCTGTCGGCTCCACGCCTCGTCCCGCCGAAAGCGTTCCAGCGCCTCCAGCGCCGTCCTCCGGGGCATCTCAGCCGACCCCCATGGGATGCCCCATGAGATACGCCCCCGCCGCCATGCGCTTGCCGCCGGCGGCCTGAAGCTCGGTTATCAGAAGGCTCGTCCCCCCGCCGCAGGCGACCTCAATGCCCTTTTTATCGGCAGCGAGCACCGTTCCCGGCGCCCTGGCCGAGGCGTTTTGCGTCCTCTCCGCGCCAAATATTTTGAAGCTCACGCCCCCCAGCTCCGCCGTGGCGCCGGGCCACGGCTGCATACCGTAAATATGCCTCCGTATGACCTCGGGCGGCTTTGTCCAGTCGATGGGCGCTTCTTTTTTTGACAGCGGCGGCGCGTATGTCGCGAGGCTGTGATCCTGCGGCGTCCGGGGCGCGGTCCCGTCCTCTATGGCGCGTACGGTCTTTGCCAGAAGCTCCGCGCCCATGGGGGCCAGACGGTCGAAAAGCTCGCCGCTGGTCTCCCGCTGCCCGATCTCCGTTTCGGCGGTGAAGATAATATCCCCCGCGTCCATCTCGGAAGACAGGTACATCGTGGTCACGCCGGTCGTTTTCTCGCCGCTGAGGACGGCGCGCTGGATAGGGGCGCTGCCCCTGTAGGCGGGCAGGAGCGAGCCGTGGACGTTCACGCAGCCGTATTTCGGCAGCGTCAGTATGTCGTCCGGCAGGATGCGCCCGTAGGCCACCACCGCGATAAGCTCCGGCGCAAGGCGCTTCAGGGTCTCAAACGCCTCGCCGTCTTTGAGGCTCTCCGGCTGATAGACGGCAAGCCCCGCCGCAAGGGCGGCCTGCTTCACGGCGCAGGGCGCGGGCTTGTGCCCCCGGCCCCGGGGCCTGTCCGGCTGGCAGAAAACGCCCGCGACGTCGAAGCCCCCGGCGATGAGCCTTTGCAGGGAGCAGGCCGCAAAATCCGGCGTTCCCATAAAAACGATCCTCATGCGTCCTCCTCGGAAGCGTAATATTCCTCCAGCTCCTCTTCCGTCATGATATGGTCGCTGATCTCCAGAAAGAGGTGACCCTCCAGATGGGCTATCTCATGACAGAGAGCGCGCGCCGTCAGGCCGTGGCCCTCTATTTCAAAAAACTCGCCGTTCCGATCCTGCGCGCGAACCTTCGCACATTCCGGCCGCTTTACCCAGCCGTACACGCCCGGGACGGAGAGGCACCCCTCCGGCCCCTCCTGCTCGCCGCTGGTTTCCAGTATCTCGGGATTGACGAGCTCAACGACGCGGCTCTCCTCCCCCTCGGGGACGTTCGTTTCCAAAATAACGACAGCGCGGCGCAAAACGCCTACCTGCGGCGCGGCAAGCCCTACGCCCTCGGCCTTTGCCATCGTCTCGCCCATGTCGTCCAGAAGGATGTGGAGCCGCTCGTTGAAATCCGTCACCGGGCGGCAGTGCTTTGTGAGGGTCTCGTCGCCCTCGGTCAGTATATTGCGAAGCGCCATAGTCTTTCTCCTAAACAATGATATCCATTTTATTTTCCAGCGCGGGTTCTTCTTCTGCCGTAGGCAGAGAGCCTCGACGGCTCCCGCGAAGTCCGATCAGTCGAGCGGGTCAAAATCCGCGTAAACGGAAACGCCCCGATAGTATTTGCTGTTGTTGCCAAGGATAAGCGTCCGGCTCACAGCCTGACGCGCCCTTTTGCCGTCGGGACAGCTCACCGTCACCCGGTAGCGCCAGATGTTATTGACCCGCGCGACGGGAAGCGGCGCGGGGCCGAGCACCCGTGCGCCGGGTATGTCCTCCGTCATATCGCGCAGGCAGGCGCACACATCGCCCATACAGCGCAGGACGGCGGTCTCGTCCTTCCCTGTCCCGGTCAGGACATACAGCTCGCAGAACGGGGGCGAGCCTGTCACCCGGCGCAGGGAAAGCTCCTCCTCATAAAAGCTGTCGTAATCCTGAGCCGCCGCCTGACGGATGATCTGGTTTTCCGGCGTGAATGTCTGGATAACGGCCCGGCCGGGCTTTTCAAAGCGGCCCGAGCGGCCAATGACCTGCGTGATCAGGGAAAACGTCCGCTCCCCCGCGCGGTAATCACCGGCGTACAGGCTCTGATCCGCCGACAGCACCCCTACAAGGGTCACGTTTTCAAAATTCAGGCCCTTTGTCACCATCTGCGTCCCCACGAGGATAGGGATACGCTGGGCGCGGAATTTTTCAAACAGCGCCCGGTGGCTCCCCACAGGGGCCACGGAGTCCGTGTCCATCCGCAAAACGGGAACGCCGGGAAAAATATCGCCCAGCTCCTCCACGACCCTCTGCGTGCCCGTTCCGACAAAGCTCAGCTTCCCGCCGCAGACGGGGCAGGCCGCGTCCAGCCGCTGGGTATGGCCGCAGTAATGGCAGACGAGCTTGCTGCCGACGCTGTGATAGGTAAGGGCGGCGGTGCAGTTCGGGCATTTGTAGATATGGCCGCACTCGCCGCAGGTGACGAGCTTGCTGGCTCCGCGCCGGTTCAAAAACAGAATGCTCTGTTCCCCCCGGCGCAGGTTTTCCTCCAGCTCCCGCCGAAGAAGCGACGATATGCTGGTGGCGTTGCCTTTTTGCAGCTCCTGCTTCATATCCGCCACACGCACCTCCGGCAGAGCCATGGCGTTATACCGTTCCGGCAGCGTGAAGAGCTGATACCGCCCCGTGTCCGCGTAATAGCGGGAGCAAACGTCCGGCGTGGCGCTTCCCATGACAAGAGTGGCGTCCGCGTGGGCGCAGAGGTATTTTGCCACATCGCGCGCGTGGTAGCGGGGCGCGGACTCGGATTTATAGGTATCCTCCTGCTCCTCGTCCATGATGATGATGCCAAGATCGGACACGGGCGCGAACACCGCGCTGCGCGTACCGATGACGAGCCGAGCCCGCCCGGATCGGATACGCTTCCACTCGTCGTAGCGCTCTCCCATGGACAGGGACGAGTGCAAAACGGCGATATTGTCGCCAAAATGGGCGGAAAAGGTTTTCAGCATCTGGGGCGTCAGGGCGATCTCCGGCACAAGGAGGATAGCGGATTTTCCTTTTTTCAGAACCTCGTTTATCAGCCGGATGTATATGGTCGTCTTGCCGCTTCCCGTGACGCCGAACAGCAGCGCAGCCTGAGGCTTCCCGCTCTCAACGAGGGCAAGGATGCCCTCGAACGCCCGCTGCTGGCCGACGTTCAGCGCCGGCAGGGGCTTCTGCCCTCCGGCGTCATAGTCCGGGCGGCGATAGACCTCCTGACTCGTGATCGCCACAAGGCCTTTCTTTTCGAGGCTTTTCACCGTCTCGCGGTTCGCGCCGGTAAAATAGCATATATCGGCCACGGAGGCCGTCCCCATCTCCGCCAGCACCCGCAGGATCGCCGCCTGACGCGGGGCGCGGCGGTTTTTTTCCGCCTGCTCGAGCGCCTCGTCCGGCGATACGGCGAGGCTCACGCGCCGTATGGTCTTGTCCCCGCCGCGGCGGACGGCCTCCGCCTGCGCCGTGACAGCCCCTTTCTTCACAAGGCTCGCAAGGGCCGGGCCGGGGTTTTTCGCCCCAAAAAGAGCCTCGATGTCCGATAGCTCGCACCGTCCGCCGTGTCCGACGACCGCGTCGATGATCAGCTTCTCGGCCCGGACGGATCCCGCCAGAGCATAGGCGGCGTCCGCGTTCACTCCCTCAGGCAGACAGTAGACAGGGCTTATCCTGTACCACAGCCCGGCGGGGAGCATGGCCTTTATCCCGTCCATAACGGTACAGAAAAACCGCTCCCGCATCCACAGCGCGAGCTTTATCTGCCGCTCGGACAAAAGCGGCTCTTCATCGAGGATGTCCAGAATGGCTTTCAGCTTCCTGTCCGTATCCCCGCCCAGAGCCAGAACGATGCCCTCTCTGGGACGGCTGCCGCCGAAGGGCACCGCCACGCGCATACCGGGCCGGAGCCTTTCCGCCAGCGCGTCCGGCACGGCGTATGTGTAGGGCTTATCTACCCAGTAGGTCACGCCGGATACGGCCACCCGCGCCGTTTGCTGCCGCGTCAAAACAGCCTCAGGCTTCTTCTTCGGTCACGGCGGGCGCCGTGCTCAGGGTGAGCTTTCCGGTGTAGACCTCGTCGATGGCGGCGGAGACCGCTTTTTTCGTCAAAGGCTCTCCGCTCCGCTCCGCCTCGACGGAAATGGCGCGGGCGCGCTTGGCCACGAGGTTCACAAGGGCATAGCTGCTGCCGACCTTATCGATCAGATCGGCCATAGGGGGATAGAGCATCATAATACGTTTTCTCCTTCGATAACATTTTTGATCCGTTTCCCGCTGCGGCACTTTTCCGCAGTGATGATGCCGTCCAGCTCGCGGACGGCTGTATCTGCGTCGTCGTTTATGACGATGTAGTCGTATTTATGGATCTGAGAATATTCCCGGCGGGCGGCTATGAGCCTGTCCTGTATCTTTTCCTCCGGGTCGGTACCGCGCCGGCGGAGCCGACGTTCCAGTTCCTCCAGACTCGGCGGGCACAGGAAGATGGTCACGGCGTCCGGCCGCTTTTCCTTCACCTGCGCCGCGCCCTGCACCTCGATGTCGAGGATAACGTCGCGTCCGGCGGCAAGGCTCTCCAGCACCGGCGCGGCGGGCGTCCCGTAGCAGCCGCCCACATACTCTGCGTGCTCCAGAAGCTCATCGGCCTTTACCATGTTCAAAAATTCCTCGCGGGTCCTGAAATGGTAATCGACGCCGTCCGTCTCGCCGGGGCGCGCGTCGCGCGTGGTGAGGGACACGGAAAAAAACGTGTCCGGCCGGAGCTTCAAAAAACGGGATATCACTGTGCTTTTGCCCGCCCCCGAGGGGCCGGACAGGATTACCAATACCGGCTCGTCACGCTTCATCCGTGTCGCCTCCGTTTTTCCCCGCAGCCCGCTGGGAGAGCCCCTCCGGCGACAGCGGACATAAGATGATGTGGCCGCTGTCCATCACCAGAACGGCTTTTGTCTTTCGGCCATAAGTAGCGTCTATGAGCTTCCCGTTTTCCTTTCCATGGGATATGATGCGCTTTATAGGGTTCGATTCCGGCTCCAGCGCCGCCACGATGCGTTCCGGGGACACATAGCTCCCAAAGCCAATGCTCATCAGCTTCATCCGCCCCGCCTCCTCATTCGATGTTCTGTATCTGCTCGCGGATTTTTTCAAGCTCCGCTTTCATGGCGATGACCGTCTCGGCGATATCGCTGTCGGCGCATTTGGAGCCGGTGGTGTTTATCTCCCGGTTCATTTCCTGCACCAGAAAGTCCAGCTTCCGCCCTGCCGGGGAGCCGCCGTCCAGCATCAGCCGGAACTGGGCGATGTGGCTGCGCAGGCGGACGGTCTCCTCGTCCACCGCCACACGGTCGGCATAAACGGCGGCCTCCTGAAGGATGCGGGCCTCGTCTATTCCCGTCTCTCCCAAAACCTCCTGCATCCTCGCCAAAAGCCGCTCCCGGTACTGTTTTACCGTCTCCGGGGAGCGGGCCTCCACCTTTGCCGTCATGGCCTCGATGGCGTCGAGCTTTCCCCGAATATCCAAACAGAGCTTACGCCCCTCCCGGGCGCGCATCTCATCGAACTGCCGCAGCGCCTCGGACAGCACCTCCGCTATGGCGGCCTCCACGGCGTCCCGATCCATGTCCGCCCGCTGGGTAGAGATGACCTCCGGCATCCGCAAAAGAGCCGTTGTCGTCAGGTCGTCCTCCAGACCGTATTTGTCCGCCGCCAGACGGGCGGCCTTCACATAGGCGTCGGCCAGAGGCTCGTTGACCTCGATCGTCACCGCCTCGGCCATGGAGGTATCGACGGTTATGAAAACGTCCACCTTTCCGCGGCTGATGACGCCCGCCACAGCGGCGCGCACGCCCTCCTCGGCAAACAGGCAGCTCCTTGGCATACGGACAGATACGTCAAGATGGCGGTTGTTGACGCTTTTAAGCTCCGCCGCCACGGCGATGCCGCCGGACCGGCCTTTCGCGCCGCCGTAGCCGGTCATGCTTTTTATCATTTGAAGTACCTCGCAACTTTGTTTATGTACAACTGGATTACCAGACCGTAGCACCAGTCGTATATCCCGAAGGCGACAAGCCACGCCGGGAGCAGCCAGTACCAGGAAAGCGCGGCTATTTCGGGAAAGACCGTCCGGGCGAAAAGCCAGTACACGGCAAACACCGCCGCGCACAGAGCGTATTTCAGCGCCCAGCCGAGAGCCTTTTTGTGCAGGCGC
This sequence comes from uncultured Oscillospiraceae bacterium, assembly GCA_964516625.1. Classification (GTDB taxonomy): domain Bacteria; phylum Bacillota; class Clostridia; order Oscillospirales; family Oscillospiraceae; genus CAJOIG01. The sequence goes on from CAZEXC010000003.1 coordinate 21,324, forward strand.
TCAAAAAAGCTTTTTGCTATGGGGTAATAGCCGAAAAAGGCGACATAGCAGATAGCCATCGTCCCCGGACGGAGCAGGAACCCCAGCGCCGCCGTGACGGCGAACACGCCGGCGGCCCAGCCCGGGCCGTACATCATCAGCGCCATGCACACGGGAAAGCTCACGACGGCCATAAGTCCCAGCTTGCCATAATTTATGACCCCCGCCAGAAAAAGCAGGGCCGCGCCCAGCGCCGTCAGCATGGAAAGCCGCGCCAGACGTTTGATGTTGCCGCGCCCCTGCATATCAGCAGCAGCGGATGAGGTCGCCGCCCATCATCTCGCAGCAGCAGTCCGCGCAGTACAGCGTCTGGCAAACGCCGCAGATATCCGACTGGGACATGGAGCCCGCCCCGGCGGGGCGGTAAGCCTGTCCGCCCTGATCCATATACTGCACGGCGTTGCGGTATTCGGTGTTTCCCGGCTCCATGTTGGACGCCGTGCGGAAATACTGCCCGGCCTGATCCATCCAGCCCCGCCGCCAATAGACGCACCCCATAAGGTAGTACCACTCGGCGTCGTGGTTGGAGATATTGTTGAGCATAGCCTCCGCCTGCCCGAGGTTGTTGGCGTTTATGAGGCTCCGTATCTGGGCGTAAGCGCCCGTCCCGCCGCCGGAATAGCTCCGCTGGTA
>CAZEXC010000003.1:22095-48324 GCA_964516625.1 uncultured Oscillospiraceae bacterium
GCCGCCGCGGGACGAGCCCTGCTCGCGGCCTTTGGTGATGGTGTCATACGCCTCGTTTATCTCTTTCATCTTTTCCGAGGCGAGATCCGCCAGCGGGTTATCGTGATAGTTGTCGGGATGATATTTCCGCGCAAGCTCGCGGTAGGCCTGTTTTATCTCCTCGTCGCTGGCGGAGGGGGACACGCCCAATACGCTGTAAGGATCGTTCATATTCTGCTCCGTTCTCTTTTTTTCCGCCCGGCCCGCCGCCCGCCGGAAAGCACCGTCTGAGCGGCGGCGGGAAGGCCGAAGTAGATGACATTCGATAGTATGCCCGCATAGGGGTTTTCTTCAAGCAGCTCGTAGGCCGCCGACACGCAGTTGTGAGAGTGCTGGAGGGTCTGCCGCAGGGCGTTCTCGTCCTCCGGGGCCAGCTTCCCGTCCCGCAGACGGAAGCGGTAGCGCAGGGGGTTATATGCCCCGCTCCGCTCATCCTCCCCGAGATCGTCCGCCGCGTCGAGAAGGTACACGATGCGCCCGAGATGGTACAGAAGCTCACGCAGCACCCGCGCCCTGTCCGTTCCTTCCGCGCCGTCCGCCGCCGCCCGCAGCAGGCAGGCAAACTTGTCCGCGGGCGGGTCGAGGCCGGGACACTTTTCCTCCTCCAGCGCGGCAAGGGCGAGAAGCTCTTTCTCCGCCGCCGCGGCAAACGCCGGCCGCAGGGCCGCCGCCCGTCGGTAGGCCCGTCCCATCGCCGCGCACAGGATACGGCAGCCGGCCGCGCCGAAAAAGCCCTTGTCGCGCACGCCGTCCCGCAGCTTCCAATACGCCAGTATGACGGTATAGTCGGCCGCCGTCTCCAGCGCCGGAAACGGCGCGGGGCATCGGATCCTCCGCATCGGATGATAGGGACAGCGGCGGCTCTCTCCCTCCGGCGCCTCCGGGCCCGCCAGAAGCATGGCAAGAAACGTCATATCATAGTTCACCGCGAAGCGGAAAGGCGCGCCGTAACGCTTTCCCAGCGTGTGGCACAGGGCGCAGTACACGCCCCGGAACGTCTCGTACTCGCGAACCTTCAGCTCGCCCTTTTCCGGGCGCACATAGCCGTACATCAGCGGGTATAGCCCGTTATACGGAAGACTATCTTCCCGCGCCTCCTGCCGAGGAGCGCCGCGAGAGCGCCGCCCGCCGCCAGCCCGATAAGGCTCGTCAGCACGCACAGTCCCTCGGACAGCGCGCAGGCCGCTCCGACGGCGTATCCGGCAAAAAACAGCGCCACGGGAAGCATGTAAATGAGAAGGGCCGCGCCCATGACGCTTCCGGTCCGGCTCGCCAGGATCACACGGTCGCCCGGCCCCGCGTAAACGGGGTTTTCCGCCGTGACGAGAAGCCGGTTTTCATATATGCAGGCCTCGCAGCTTTCGCAGCGCCCGCCGCAGGCCGTTCCCCTTTCCACGGCAACCTCGGCAAAGCCTCCGTCAAGGAGCCGCGTCACCACGCCGTTTTGCGTCATATCTCATTCCTCCGGCTTTACGCGCACATACATGGTATACTCGCCCACCGCGCCGGCGTCATCAAAGCCGTCCACATAGACCGTGACCGGCGCTTTGGAGGTAGTGGTGATGTCCGTAAGATCGGCCACGGCGCGGATGTTGTTCGCCTCTATTTGGGACAGCGTATCCCCCGGCGCGCGGATGTTCACGACGAGGGTATTGACCATTATCTCGGCGGTATAGCCGTCGGCGAGATTCGTATATTCGAGGTTCGTGATCGTATAATACGAGGTCTCAAGCCCGTTAAAGGCAATGTCTACCGTAGCCGTCGCGGCGTCGGAGAGGTTTTCCGTGTCGTTCGGCAGGACGATGGTGTATTCCGTCGTCGGGAAGGTCGAATATTTCGACAGGTCGATGGTGGCAAGATAGATGGTATTGATCCCCTCAAGCGTGGCCGCGTCCCCGGCCAGAACGATGCTTTCGGGACTGATGCTGACAGTGACATCGTCCGCCGTGGCGCCGCCGCCGTCCACAAGGCTCACGCCAAGGGCTACCGTTTTCGTCAGGTTGACCTGCACGGTGGCGGCCACCGTTTCCACGTCCACGGTCACGTCTTCAAATTCAAGAGCCTCCCCGTCGGCGTTCACAAGGCTGTAATTCGCCGTTGTGGAAAAAGAGGCGTTTACGCTGTCGCGGTCGATGACCACGCTGGCGCACTCCACCTGCTCCAGCTCCTCCTGAGGCCCCACAAGCGTGACGGTAGACGGCTCGAAGGTCATGGCCTCGGAATCCAGAGCATAGCCGTCCGCCAGCGTCCCGACGAAAGAGCCCTTCACATCCACCACGCGGGTGGCAAGCTTGCTGATTTGAAGCCGCACCGTCTGCGGCGACTGGGACTGCACCTGAATGGCGGCGCTGCTGACAGAGCTCGGATAGGACAGGGTGTAGCCCAGCGTATAAAAGCCGGCGGAGGTGATGCTCGAGAGATTGACCACGGCCTTTATGTCCTCGCGGCTGAGCTTTGCCATATCCCGGCGGCTGCCGGTGAGCGTCACGTTTACGCTGGTCGTTTCCTCATTGGATATGATAAGGCTCTGGGAGTCGCGGATGGTGTCCTGACCGGAATAGGTCACCTCCACCCCGTAAAAGGTATTTGTTACCTCCGTGCCGTAGTTGGAGCCGTAATAGGCCCACAGAGCGACCGCCAGAACAACGGAAACCGCCGCCCAGAACACCCTGCTGTCACTGATCTTGCTGCTTTTCTTCCGTGTCTCGGTTGTTTTCTGCATTGTTTTTTCTCCTCCAGTTCGCCAGACGGGCGCGCATCCCCTTGCGCTCCGGCTCCTCCAGGGGGAGAAGCTCGCGGCGCAGCAGCGCTTCAAAGGTGTCCGGGGCCAAATGACGCTTCAAAAGCCCGTCCACCGCTACGCTGATGCCGCCGGTCTCCTCCGATACGATAATGACAACGGCGTCCGAATGCTCGCTCATTCCGATGCCCGCGCGGTGGCGCATTCCCAGATCCCGGCTGAGGCTGGCGTTGGACGACAGGGGCAGCATACACCCCGCCGCCGCCAGACGGCCATCCTTTATGATGACCGCGCCGTCGTGCAGGGGCGACTTATCGTAGAAGATGTTTTTCAGCAGCTCCGTAGACACATAGGCGTCCACGGGCGTGCCCGACGCGAGCTGTTCGTTCAGACGGTTGTCCCGCTCGAATACGATGAGCGCGCCGGTACGGGCCCGCGCCATATCCTCGCAGGCGTATACGGTCTGCATGATGACGTACTCGATGGACTGGCCGCCCCATTCCTTGCCCAGCAGGGAGAAAAGACGGCTCGACCCGACCTTTTCCAGCGCCCGGCGTATCTCCGGCTGGAACAGCACAATCACCGCGACGGTGCCTATCTCAAAGACCTGCCGCAGCAAAAAGCTCGTCACCATGAGGTTGAAGGCGTTCGCCAGCCACAGAGCCACCACCAGAAGCAGTATGCCTTTGGCGACCTTCGTGGCGTTCGTGCGGCGAATAAAGCCGATGAGCGCGTATATCACCACCGCCACGATAAGGATGTCCAGCACATCGGCCGGCCCGATGGTGGACATATACTTGACCGCATCGGTAAGATTAGACAGTATTATGTTCATACAGCGTCCCCGTTACATATTCTAGGTCAATTTGATATTATACATCAGACGCTGTAATATGGCAAGGATTTTCAAACGCCCGGGGCGTTCCCCGGGCGTTTCGGACAGGCGTTTTCAGGCGGCTGGCAAGTCACAGCGCCAGAAGCGCGTTTGCCGCGGCGATGGTCTCCCGTTCCGTGGTGAACGGCGAGAAGCTGAAGCGCACCGTGCCCTCCCGAAGCGTGCCCGCCGTCCGATGGGCAAGGGGCGCGCAGTGGAGCCCCGCCCGGACGGCCACGCCTTTCCGGGCCAGCGCCTGCGCCGCTTCCTCGCAGTCAAGCCCGTCTATCTGGACGGACAAAACGCCGCTTTGCAGCGCCGCGTCACGCGCCTCGAACCGGCGTATACGGCCGCTTTTGGATATGGCCTCGGAAAACAGGCGGCGCATACGCGTTTCGTGGGTCAGCACAGCCCCCGGCTGTCTGTCCCGCACCCAGCGGGCTCCCGCCAGAAGTCCCGCGATGCCGGGCATATTGTGCGTTCCCGGTTCCAGCCGGTCGGGCAGAACGTCCGGCATGTCGGCAAGCTCGCTCATGGAGCCGGTGCCGCCCTCCATGAGCGTTTTTACCGCCTCGTCCCGGCACAGGAGCACCCCCGTCCCCTGAGGGCCCAGAAGCCCCTTGTGTCCCGGCATGGCGGCAAACGCGCAGCCAAGGCCGTCGAAATCGAGCCCCACGCACCCGGCGGACTGGGAGGCGTCCACGATCAGCGGCACGCCGGCTTCGCGGCAGATCGCCGCGATCTCCTCGACGGGCAGGATATAGCCGAACACGTTCGACACGTGGCAGCATACCGCCGCCTTCGCGCCGGGAAGCGCGCGCCGGAACGCCTCCGCCGCCGCGTCCGGGTCAAAAAGCGGCGAGGCCGCCACACGGACGTCCGCGCCCAGAGCGCGCAGGGGGCGCGTGACGGCGTTATGCTCATAGCCGGAAATCACGACCCTGTCTCCCGCGGAAAGAAGGCTTTTTATGGCGATATTGAGCCCGTGGGTCGCGCTGGAGGTGAATATCACCCTCTCCGGCTCGCCCACGGAGAAGATGTCGGCCAGCGCCATCCGGCAGTCGAGCAGCGTGTCGGCGGCGGCCATCGCGCTGTCGTAGCCGCCGCGTCCGGGGCTTGACAGCCGCCTTACGGCGTCCGCCGCCGCATAGCGGACGGCAGCCGGCTTTTGCAGGCTGGTGGCGGCACAGTCCAGATAAATCATATTTCCTCCTCCGCCTCCTCCACGGTACCGTCCGTTTTTTTCCGCAGCACCCGCTCGGGGCTGAGCCCCGCCGCCGCCAGCGCCGCCAGCGCCTTGTCCTTGTGCCGGGGCGTTACAATGACGCAGTAGGCGCATCCCCGGGTACTCGCCGTCTTCGGCGCCCGCGCCACCGTCCCGGTGATGCCCGCCCGCTCCAATACCCTCGCGCTGCGCTGGGCATAGGTAAGGCTGCGGCACATAAGCATATATTGCATAGAAAGCTCTCCATTCTCTGCGCGGCACAAATGATTTTGAAAAGACCCCGCGCGGGACAGTCTCCGGGGCATATGCCGTCCCGCCGCCCGGCGGCGCTTCGCCCGTACCTCCGCGCAGACGCGCAAAAAAGCTCCCGCATACGATGGTCACAGCCCATTGTATGCGGGAGGCGCTTTATGATGTTACTCGCCCTATGCCCTTTCCAGCAGAGCCACGGCATGACAGCGCATACCCTCGCCGGAGCCGGAAAAGCCCATATGCTCCTCGGTCGTCGCCTTCACGCTGACGGCGTCCGCGTCAACGCCGAGGTCGGCGGCGATGTTCCGGCGCATTTGCGGGATATACGGCGCAAGCTTCGGGCTCTGGGCGATCATGGTCACGTCGCAGTTTTCGACGGCATAGCCCGCCTCGCGGGCAAGGCTTGCCGCCTTGCGGAGGATGACGCGGCTGTCGATCCCCTCCGTGGCCGGATCGCTGTCCGGGAAGAGCTTTCCTATGTCCCCCAGCGCCAGCGCCCCGAGGATGGCGTCCGCCAGCGCGTGGAGCAGAACGTCCGCGTCGGAGTGGCCGTCGAGCCCTTTTTCATAGGGTATCTCCACCCCGCCGAGGATCAGCTTCCGCCCGGGCACAAGGCGGTGGGCGTCGTAACCGTGGCCTATTCGCATGTCCGTCCCCTCCTTTGCAGGATAAGCTCCGCCACCGCCAGATCAAGCGGCGTCGTTATCTTGATATTTTCCTCGCTCCCCTCCGTCAGGTACACCCCGCCGCCGAGACGCTCCACAGCCATGCAGTCGTCCGTGAGCCCCGGCGCGTTTTTCGCCGCGTCCAAAAGCGCGCCGCGGATGATTTCCGCCCGGAAGCACTGGGGCGTCTGGACGGCAAAGAGCTTTGTCCTGTCCGGCGTTTCCACCGCGACGCCGCCCTCGGCGCGCTTTATGGTGTCCCGCACCGGCACGGACGGCGCGGCCGCGCCGTGGCGGTACGCGCCCCACACCGCGTCCTCAACGACCTTTTCCGACACGAGAGGGCGCGCCCCGTCGTGGATGGCGATAATCTCCGCATCCTCCGAAACGGCCATGACCCCGGCAAGGCACGATAAAAGCCGCGTCTCTCCGCCGGGCACGGCCACCGCCGCCTTTGTTATCCCATACGACCGGCAAAGCGCCGCAGCTCCGTCCAGCGCGTCCTGCCGCGCCACCAGAACGATTTCCCGTATAAGCTCCGACCGCTGGAAAGCGAGGAGCGTATGCGCCAGAACGGGCATACCCCCCAGCTCCGCCATAAGCTTATCGGAGCCGAAGCGCGTGCCGGATCCTCCCGCCGCGATGACCGCCGCCGCGCGGGGACAACGGGCGGCCTTGAGCCGCGCAGACACTGTTCCCATAGACCTTCTCCCGCATATCGGCACGCTTCGCGTCATACGATGTGCCGTGTTTCAAAACAGTCTTTGGATATTATACCCGCTCCGGCGGCGTTTCGCAACCCCGCCCGCGGCGGGCCCATTTTAAGTAAGGGGAGGCGCGGTCTTTGTTCCGAGACAGGAAGCTTGCGCTCAATACCGCTCTTCTGACCGCCTCCGGTCTCGTCATGCGGTTCGTGGGCATGATATGGCAGGTCTGGCTCGTCGGGCGCATCGGGGAATCCGGCATAGGGCTGTTCCAGCTCGTAATGAGCGTCGGCTCTCTTGCCTCCACGGTGGCCATTTCCGGCATACGGTACACCGCCACCCGGCTCGTGTCCGAGGAAACAGGGCTCCGTGATCCCCGCGGCGCGGCGCAGGCGCTTACCGTATGCACGCTCTACGGTCTGTTTTTCGGGCTGGCGGCGGGGCTTATCCTCATGCTGCTGGCGGAGCCGCTCGGCTTTTTGTGGCTGGGCGACGCGCGCACCGTGCGGCCGCTGATGATTCTGGCGCTGCAAATGCCCCTCACGGGCATAGACGCCGTCATGCACGGCTATTTTACCGCCGTCGGCCGCGTGTGGAAAAGCGTCTGCGTGTCCATCGCCCAGCAGCTTGTGACCATCGGGGTCACGATAGCGCTCCTGACGGCGGGCCCGACAGGGGATCTCGAGCGCGCCTGCGGCGTCATTGTCGCCGGACAGCTTTCCGGCGCGGCGTTCGAGCTGGCCGCCCTGACAGCCGTATACATCGCCGACCGCCGCAGCCACGGCATCCGGCGGGCAAACCGTTCCCTCGCCCTTCCCGGCATGACGAACCGCGCGCTCTCCGCCGCCCTGCCGCTGGCGGCGGCTTCCTACGCCCGAAGCGGCCTTTCCACCTTGCAGCACCTGCTCGTGCCGGCGGGGCTCAAAAGCTCCGGCCTCGACACCGGGGCGGCTCTGGCGGGCTACGGCGTCATACAGGGCATGGCGCTGCCGGTCGTGCTTTTCCCCTCCTGCGTCATGCTCGCCGTGGCGGAGCTGATCGTCCCGAAGCTGACGGAAAAGCAGGTCCGGCGGCAGGCGCGGGGCATCCGCTCCGTAACGGAAAACATCATGCGCAACGGGCTTTTGTTCTCCGCCATATGCGCCGCGCTGTTCATCGCGCTGGGCGACGGCCTCGGCATGGCGCTTTACGGCTCGGAGCAGGCCGGCGGCTGCATACGGCTTCTGGCGCTCATCGTGCCGGTGATGTATCTCGATATGCTGGCCGACGGATGTCTGAAGGGTCTGGGCGAGATGATGTTCTGCATGTATGTGAACATCGCCGACGCGGGGCTTTCCGCCCTGATGGTGTGGCTCCTCCTGCCGCGGTGGGGCCTGCCCGCTTATATTTTTGTGATTTGCTTTACGGAGATCTTCAACTTCGTTTTGAGTCTGTGGCGGCTGCGCAGGGTCTCCGGGCTCCGCCTGCCGTGGCGCTTCACGCTCAAGGCCTCCCTGTGGGCGGCTCTGTCCGGGGCGCTGGCATGGGGCGTCGGCAGCGTATTGAAAAGCGCCGGAAACGGCGTTCCGGCGCTTATTCTTGCTTGTTTGGCGGGTCTTTCCCTCTACGGCTTCGGGGTCATCAGCCCTGCGGAGGCAGAAGGCAGACGAGCATATCGGTGACGGTCTTGCCGGTGTTGGTAACGCTCTTGGGCGTTCCGCCGGAGCACTTGAAGCAGTCGCCCGCGTGCAGGACAGTCTCCTCGTCCTCGGTCTTGAGGGTCATCTCGCCGGAGAGGATGTAGTAGATGGATTCCAGGGGGTTCGCGCCGTAGTCGCAGCCGCCGCCCGGCTGGAAGTGGGTGATGCCCATGACCATCTTGGTGCCGTCCACGCCGTTGGGGCCGCCGGCGGCGTCAAACAGGCGGGTGGGGGTGCAGATGTTGTGGCCGGGAGCCTGATATTCGTAAATCGTGCTGCCCTCGGTGCCTTCTTTTCTCTGGATCTTGTAAGCCATTGTAAAGACTTCCTTTCTGTGATTGTGCTTCCGCCGTCGGAAAACAGCGGAAATCTATCGTTTATAGTGTATCACACAACGCGCCGCTATGCAAGTATGAGTAAACCGATCGGCTGCGTAAATTTCGTGAACTCTTCGTAAACTTATTAAAATTATTGTTGTAATCCCGCCGGGCTCATGCTATAATTAAGTGGGTATTCGGAACCTGACCGGCGGGACAGATCCATATTTAGTGGGAGGAGTTACATTATGCACAAATCAACTCAGGATTTTATCAGAAAGCTGAACGAAAAAAATGTTCACTACAAAGAAGCCGGAACCGCAAAGAACGGCGATGATCTGCTGACCGTTTCGTTTAGCTGCGACAATATTTCGTCCGGCGTCAAGGTCACCTTTTTCTTCTCTGACGATAACGAGGACGTGGCTTTGCGCTGCTTCGACCTTGTCAAGGTTCCCGACGACAAGGTAGCGGCCTGTTTCATCGCTGTCAACCAGCAGAACAAAAAATTCCGTTTCGGGAAATTCGTTCTGGATACCGGCGACAACACGATCCAGATGGAGATGGACGCTGTTTTCCGGGATCACGATGTGGGCGAGATCTGCTACGAGTTAATGATGAGAGCCGTTAACCTCTGCGACGATGCGTATCCCGAATTTATGAAGGCGATCTGGAGCTGATGCTCCGCAAGCTCTTGTGAATACCTGTGACCCTGCCGGCCTCATGTCATGATCAAAACGTCAGGCGGAGCCTGATGGGCAGACCGATCCTCTGTATGCAGAGAGGCTTTTGTGCGCTGCGGCTTCGCGGGACATATCCATATTTAGTGGGAGGAGTTACTTCATGCTCAAATCGACTCAGGATTTTATCAGAAAGCTGGATGAAAAAGAGATTCGCTACGAAAACGACGGAACCTCAAAGAGCGGCAAGGATATGCTGACCGTGTCGTTCAACGGCAAAAACATCCCTACCATTAAGGTCAGCTTTTTCTTCGACAGCGATAACGAGTCTGTCGCTTTGCGCTGCTTCAACCTTGCCAAGGTTCCCGAGGATAAGATCGCGGCCTGCCTCGTCGCCGTCAACCAGCAGAACAAAAGTTTCCGCTTTGCGAGATTCGTTCTGGATACCGACGACAGCACGATCCAGATGGAGATGGACGCTGTTTTCCGGGATCACGATGTGGGCGAGATCTGCTATGAGTTGATGGTGAGAGCCGTCAGCATCTGTGAAAAGGCGTGCCCCGAATTTATGAAGGCGATCTGGAGCTGAGACTTAGCGGTTCGCAGCGCGGCCTGTCGGGAGCCTTTCCCGATTTTGCGGCGTTAGAGGCGGATGACCGAAACAGAAAGTGAAACGAATGATTCTGACGCTGGATATTTCAAACTCATATATCACGCTCGGCGGCGTGGCGGAAAGCGGAAAAATCCTTTTCTCCTGCCATCTGGCGACGGAGAAAAACCGCACGGCGGACGAGTACGCTGTCCTTATGCGCCTTATGCTCCAGCCGCACATCGAGTCCTTCGGCACGCCGGAGGGGTGCATCCTCGCCTCTGTGGTGCCGGAGCTTACGGTCGTCATATGCGGCGCGGTCCGGTCGCTGACGGGGACAAGCCCGATGGTCGTCGGCCCCGGCGTAAAGACCGGGCTGAACATCCGGCTCGACGACCCCTCGGAGCTGGGGAGCGATTTTGTCGCGGCCTCCGTGGCCGCGCAGGCCGCCTATCAGCTTCCCGTGGCCGCCATCACGATGGACACCGCCCTCGGCATCGGCGTTATCGACGCCGACGGAGCCTATATCGGCGGCGTCATCGCCCCCGGCGTCATGGTCTCCACCACCGCCCTCACCCGTTCGGCCTCGCTTTTGCATAACGTCCTGCCCCGCGCGCCGGGGCATATCATCTGCCGGCGCACGGATGAGAGCCTCCGCTCGGGCATCATCTACGGCGCGGCGGCCATGCTCGACGGTCTGCTGTTCGGCATCGACGAGGAGCTCGGCCGGAAGGTGAACGCCGTGGCCACCGGCCTCTGGGCGGAAGCGGTCGTTCCTTACTGCCGCCGCAAAAATATCCGCATTGACCCCGATCTTATCCACCGCGGCCTGTGGCTTATCTGGGAGAAAAACAAAAAGAAATAACGGCATATGATAAAACCAGCTCCGCGAGGCTCGCGAAGCTGGTTTTTTTATACGGTCATGCGGTTTTTTATTTCTTGGAAAGGTAATCGACGATGCCCGCCGCGGCGACCTTGCCCGCGCCCATGGCCTTGATGACGGTAGCCGCGCCGGTGACGGCGTCGCCGCCGGCAAACACGCCGGGACGGGAGGTAGCGCCGGTATCGTCGCTGGCGACGATGCCGCCCTTTTTGGTCGCCTCCAGACCGGGGGTCGTGGAAAGGATCAGCGGGTTGGGGCTGGTGCCGATGGCGATGATGACGGAGTCCACGTCGATGACATACTCGCTGCCGGGTACCTCGACAGGCCTGCGGCGGCCGGAGGCGTCCGGCTCGCCAAGCTCCATCCTGATGACCTTGATGCCGGTGACGCGGTCATTCTCGTCGCCCACGATCTCCACGGGGTTGTTGAGGAGCTTGAAGATGACCTCCTCCGCCTCCGCGTGGTGAACCTCCTCCTTACGGGCGGGAAGCTCATCCATGGAGCGGCGGTAAATGACATAGACCTCCTCCGCGCCAAGGCGCTTGGCAGTGCGGGCCGCGTCCATGGCCACGTTGCCGCCGCCGACAATCGCGACGCGCTTGCCAATGCGGATAGGCGTGTCGTACTCAGGCAGAAACGCCTTCATCAGATTCGAGCGGGTGAGGATTTCGTTGGCGGAGAACACGCCGAGAAGGTTCTCGCCGGGGATATGCAAAAACTGGGGCAGGCCCGCGCCGGAACCGACAAAGACGGCCTCGTAGCCCTCCTCGAACAGCTCGTCGATGCTCTCCGCGCGGCCAATGACCGCGTCGGTGACAATCTTTACGCCGAAATGCTCGAGCTTCGCGATCTCCTTGGACACAATGGCCTTGGGCAGACGGAACTCGGGGATGCCGTAGACCAGCACGCCGCCGGGCTTATGGAACGCCTCGTAAATGGTGACGGCATAGCCCTTGCGCGCCAGATCGCCGGCGCAGGTAAGACCGGCGGGGCCGGAGCCGATAACGGCGACCTTGTGGCCGTTTCCTTCGGGAACGGCGGGAGGGCCGTCGGGATGCCCGTTCTCCATGTGGTAGTCCGCCACAAAGCGCTCCAGACGGCCAATGCCGACAGGATCGCCCTTTATGCCGCGCACGCACTGACCCTCGCACTGGGTCTCCTGCGGGCAGACGCGGCCGCAGATGGCGGGCAGGTTGTTGGTGGATGTGATGATGCCGTAAGCGCCGTCAAAGTCACCCTCGGCGACCTTGGCGATAAACTCCGGGATGCGGACGGACACGGGGCAGCCGGTCATGCACTTGGGGTTTTTGCAGTTAAGGCAGCGTTTTGCCTCGTCAACGGCCATCTCCTCCGTGTAACCGAGAGCGACCTCCTCGAAATTTTTGTTGCGAACCAGAGGCTCCTGCTCGGGCATCGGGTTCTTGTCCATACGCATATTAGCCATGCTCTCTTACACCTCCCGTGATGCGGCAGATGTGATCCATCGCCGCTTTTTCTTCCTCCGCGTAATATGTGGAGCGCTTGATGATGCCGTCCCAATCGACCAGATGGCCGTCGAACTCCGGGCCGTCCACGCAGGCGAATTTTGTCTCGCCGCCGACGGTCAGGCGGCAGGCGCCGCACATGCCGGTGCCGTCCAGCATGATGGGGTTCATGGACACGATGGTCTTGATGCCGTACTCGCGGGTGGCGTCGCACACGCGCTGCATCATGCGGGTCGGGCCGACGCACATGACCTCGTCGTATTTGTTGCCGGCGTCAAGCAGAGCTTTCATTTTCGTGACGTTGAAGCCAGCCTCGCCGTAAGAGCCGTCGTCGGTGGTTATGTACAGGTTCGTGACCCCGGCGCGCATCTCGTCCTCCAGAATAACGATGTCCTTGGAGCGGAAGCCCGCGACCATGTCCACCTCGATGCCGCGATCGTGCATTCCCTTGGCGACAGGATAGGCGATGGCGTTGCCGACGCCGCCGCCGACGACGCACACGCGCTGCAGCCCCTCCATGTTGGTAGGCCGCCCGAGCGGGCCGACGAAATCGGCGATGCTGTCTCCGGCCTCCATCTTGTTGAGCATCTGGGTCGTCTGACCCACGGGCTGCACCATAATGGTTACGGTGCCCTTTTCGCGGTCGGCCGCGGCGATAGTGACGGGAACGCGCTCGCCATATTCGTCCAGCCGGAAGATGATGAACTGGCCGGGCGCGGCCTTGCGCGCGACCAGCGGCGCCTCGATGACGAATTCCACGACGGTCTTCGCCACGTTCAAGGGACGCTTGCTGACAATTTTGAACATATCTATCCCCCTAGAAAAAATTGAGTGCTTATCCGCACTGATTTTACGACCTTAATATTATACCAACTTTCGCCGCGTTTGTGAAGCGGTGTTTTTTATTTGACAAGGGACTTTTCTCCTCCGTCCGCAAAATCGGATCCGGCCAAAATAAATTCCTGTCTACCCTCCGGCGTATTTTATGGTATAATAGCTAAAATGGCTATTATACGATTTATTTAAGCCGTTTGGATCAAAGCCTTTTAGGAGGTATGCGTTGGATCTTCTGTTCGCTCTCGACCGCGGTTATATCCCCGCGTTTCTGAACTGCCTGCGTTCCATCCTGCTGAACGGCGGCATGGATGGCTACAATGTCTATGTGCTCCATTCCGACCTTGACGCGCCCAGTCAGGACGCTGTCCGGGCGGCGCTGGGCGACGCCGGGCAGTGCCGGTTCATATGCGTCGATCCCTCTCTGTTTGACGGCCTTCCTGTGACGAAGCGCTATCCCCGGCAGATATATTACCGCATCGCCGCGCCCATGCTCCTGCCGTCCGAAACGGAAAGAGTCCTCTATCTGGACGCGGACACGCTCGTCATAAATCCTCTGCGCGAGCTGTACGCCATGGACTTCACAGACGCGTATTATATCGCCTGTACCCACACCCGGAGGCTGACATCCAGGATAAACCAGATCCGGCTGGGTCTGGGCGAGGATGTCCCCTATGTGAACACGGGCGTCATGGTGCTGAACCTTGCCGCCCTGCGGGAGCATCTGCGTATGGAGGACGTACACGCCTATGCCCTCGAGCACCAGCACACCATGCTTCTGCCGGATCAGGACATCATCACGTCCCTGTACGGCGAGCATATCCTTCTGGCGGACAGCCTCCGCTTCAATCTTTCGGACCGGCTGCTGGCCGTCCACAACGCGACCCCCGCTCAGGAAAAGCTGGATCTCGACTGGGTGCGGGAAAACACGTCCATCGTCCACTACTGCGGACGGAACAAGCCCTGGGGGAAAAATCCTTATCATGGCATCCTGGATATATTCTACCATGAGCTGAAAGGCGGCGATCCGGCATGACGCCGTCCTGCGCTCATACGGAAAAGGCCGGCTCCGGCGGCCCGCGCCAAATGGCGCGGCCCGCCGGAGCCTGTTTTTACCGCAGCTTTTCGAGAGCCCTGACCACGTCTCCGAAGCCCATGGCGCGGCTGGCCTTGACAAGGACTGTATCGCCCCCGCGCACAAGGCGCGGAAGCGCCGCGATAAGCGCGTCCGTGTCTTCAAACCACAGCGCGTCACCGCCCGCGCCCTCCCGGGTATGTCTGGAAAGCGGGCCGCAGACCGCAATGACCGCGTCGGTGTCCGCGGCCATACGGCCGATCTCGAAATGCATGGCCGGGCCGTTTTCCCCCAGCTCCAGCATGTCCCCCAGAACGGCGACGTGCCGCCCCGGCAGGCCGCGCAGGCTCTCCAGCGCGTTTCGGACGCTGGTAGGGTTCGCGTTGTAGCTGTCGTCCAGTATGGTCACATAGCCCGTGTCGATGACGCGGCCGCGGCTCCCCACAGGCGCGTAACGGGACACGCCGCGCCGTATCTGCTCGCCGGAAAGGCCGAGGGCAAGACCCGCCGCAGCGCCGGCCAGAGCGGCATATATCATATGCTCGCCAAACGCGGGGATGCTTACCGGGATGCGCGCGCCGTCGGCTTCGATGACGCATCGGACGCCGGAAAGACCGTCGTTTTCTATCTCCACGGCGCGGATATCGCAGCCTTCCCCCAGACCGAAAAGCCGCGTCCGGCGGCCAAAATCGTGGTTTTTCAAAAGCTCGTCGTCGCCGTTTGCCAGGATCAGTCCGTCCTCCGGCATGCCGGAGACAATCTCCCCCTTGGCCCGCAGTACGCCCGCCCTGTCGCCCAGAAATTCAAGGTGCGCGTCGCCGATGAGCGTGAAAACGGCGATCTGAGGCCGAACCATACCCGTCAGACGGGTCATCTCCCCGAAGCCGGATATACCCATCTCGACCACCGCCGCCTGATGCTCCGGCTGAAGGCGAAACAGCGTCAGCGGGACGCCCAGCTCGTTATTGAAATTCCCCTCTGTTTTCAGGGTATTGAACCCCTCGGCCAGCACCGCGGCGATCATCTCCTTGGCCGTAGTCTTGCCGACGGAGCCGGTGACGCCGATGACCGGTATATCGAACTGGCTTCGGTAAAAGGCCGCGACGGAGCCCAGCGCCGCCTGCACGTCAGGTACCTTTATCTGCGGCACGTCCGCGTCCGCAAAGCGGCTGCACAAAACGCACGCCGCGCCGCGCGAGGCCGCCTGAGGTATGAAATCGTATCCGTCGGCGCGGACGCCGGGCATGGCCGCGAAAAGGCAGCCCGGCTCTGCCGTCCGGCTGTCCGTCGTGATGCCGGTCATCTCCCGCAGGGGCAGCCGGCCCCGCGCCTCGCCGCCGGTGATATCCCGTATCACCGGGCCTGTCAAATGCCGCATGGGATGTACCTCACTCGTATTTTTTCAGCGAAACGTCAATAAGGCGCTGGCACAGCTCGCCGTAATCCATGCCCATGGCCGCCCCCATCTGGGGAACCAGACTCGTGGGCGTCATGCCGGGAAGGGTGTTCGCCTCCAGACAGCACACGCCGCGCTCGTCCAGTATAAGATCCACCCGCCCGTATGCCTCCAGCCCCAGCGCCCGAAAGACCTTCTCCGCCTCGCGCTGGACAAGCTCCGTTTCCGCCGCCGTCAGCGGCGCGGGGCAAAGCTCCTGCGCCATGCCGGGCTGGTATTTGTTCCGATAGTCGTAAAACCCGCTTTTTGGTATTATCTCGATAACGGGCATAGCCGCGCCGTCCAGGATACCCACCGTCAGCTCCCGGCCGGAAATGAACCGTTCCGCCAGAACGCTGTCCTCGTATCGGAAGGCAAGCGCCAGCGCGTCGGCGTATTCCGCCTCGCTTCCGACGATGGTCGTCCCCACGCTGCTGCCGCCGGAGCAGGGCTTCACCACGCAGGGGAAGCCGGGCGCTTTTCCGGGCGTCTGGCCTTTTTTCACCGTTATGCCCTCCGGCACGCGGATGCCCGCACTGCGCAGGACAGTCTTCGTAAGGCTTTTGTTCATGGCCACGGCGCTGGCAAGATAGCCGCTGCCGGTATAGCGCACGCCGTGCAGATCGAGAAGAGCCTGTATCCTGCCGTCCTCCCCGTCCTCTCCGTGGAGAGCGAGAAAAACGATATCCGCGCTTTTGCATATCTCCAGTACCCTCGGGCCGATGCGTCCCTGCCCCGGGCGCATGGCGCGCACCGCTTCGATGTCCGGCGCCGTCTCGGAAACGGAAAAGGCGTCCTCTCCCCCCTCGGCGGAAAACATCTCCTCTATGTCCTTATCGCCCGTATATCCCAGAAAAAGATCCGCCAGCGCGACCAGATGGCCCCGCCCGCGCAGAGCGGCGGCAACGCCGGCGCCGCTGGATATGGACACGTCCCGTTCGTTTGACAGGCCGCCGCATAAAACCGCGATCTTCATGGCACTCCCCTTTTCATCAATGAAACATATCGTAACATTATAACAGGAACCGGCCGATATATCAAATATGCCGCATAAAGGCATATTCGCCCGATTGTCGCAATTATATTGTTATTTGGCGGCATTTATGCTACAATGGTTCAAATAGCTTTCCACAGCTATGAGGAAGGAAGCAAGTCATGCCGTACATAGTCATCGACCTGGAATGGAACCAGGCCATGAGCGCAAAATCCTCCGTATTCAACCGCCTGCCCATCCGTCTGCGCGGCGAAATCATCCAGATCGGCGCCGTGAAGCTCACGGACGATTTCCAGCCCGGGGATGAGTTCCACTGCGACGTGCGTCCCGTCTGGTTTCGGAAGATGCACAGTCAGGTAAAAAAGCTCACGGGCTTTGACAATGCCCGCCTGTCCCAAGGGCTGGGCTTTGTCGAGGCCATGGAAAAATTCACCGCCTGGTGCGGGCCGGACTGCACCTTCATCACCTGGGGATATGACGACCGCGGCATCATGGAGCAGAACCTCATCATCCACGATCTGGATATAGACTGGCTCGGCCAGTGGATAAATCTCCAGCTCGTCTACAACCGGCAGGTAAGCGGCGACAAGAGCCAGAAATCTCTGGAGGCCGCCATGGAGCACTTCGGCATCGAACAGACCCGCACGGCCCACGACGCCCTTGGCGACGCGTACAACACCGCCCTTGTGTGCTCAAAGCTCGACCTGATGGACGGCCTTGCTCACTACGGGGAGCTCAGCCGGGATCTGTCCGTCGAGCGCCGCAGCGGAGGGCCGGAGCCCATCCTTCACACCGTTTCAGACAGCTACTATACCCGGGACGACCTCTGGCAGGCGGAGACAAAGGCCGTCGTGAAATGCCCCGTCTGCGGGAACGGTCTGGAACACACGAGATGGATAAATCAGGGCGACCACCGCTATATGTCCCTTGCCCACTGCGGGGACGACGGCGACTTTCTTCTCCGCATCCGCCTGTGCCACGACGAAAGCGGCTCCTGGCACGCAAACCATCTGCTTTATAAGGCGGACGAGGCCATGGTGAAAAGCTTCCGCGAAAAGCAGTCGCACCCCAAGCGCCGTCGCCGCCGCCGTAAAAAAAGCCCGGATAAAAAACAATAAAAGCGCGGTATATCGCCGCAAAAAATGCTCCCCCGCGAAGCAGGGCGCGGCCTTATGGCCGTACAGCGCGCGGAGGGGCATTGTTTCCGCCGCGAAATCAGAACGCAAGCCGGAAAAGAAATTCTCCCGCAACGGTCCGCCGCCCGGTCAGAAAGAGGACCTGCCGCATGGCAGGTCCCCTTTTTTGCCTGGTTCAGTCGATGCCGCCGAAGCCTCCGGGAGGCTCCTCGCCGGGAGCCAGATCCGCCGGGGGATCAGGGGGCATAGAGCCGTCTTCCATGGTCACGGCTTCGCCGGAAGCCTCGCCGGAAGCGCCGTCGGCGACGGGTGTGACAACGATGTCGCCGGCCCATGTGCCGCCGGCGGAGACGTCGACCTCGACGCCGTCCACGGTGACAGTACCGTTGACAACGCCGCCGGCCTCCACGGTCAGCTCGCTGATGTTGGACTCGCCGGTGACGTTCCATGTGGAGCCGCCGTCGACCGTCAGGGCGGATACGGTGCCCTCGCCGTCAAAATACTGGTCGGTGTCAAGGATCCAGTAGCAGTACTCGTCGGCTATGGCCTCGTCGGACCACAGGGCGTCCCAGCCCGCCTTGTCGATGGTGACATACGCGCCGGACCAGGAGGCGTTCACCAGCGTGACGGCGGTGTTGCGCTGATAGTCGTAGTGCAGCACGTCGCCGGAGATGTCGCTGTCGGTGACGGTCAAATCCACAAACTTTTCGCTCATGTCGTCGGAAGCCAGCGCATAGCGGCTCATGGAGTCGGAGTTGAGCGCCGTCAGCAGCAGCACGCCGGTGGAGCTCTCCGCCGTGACGTTGGTCAGGTCGATGTCGGCGCTGGTGGATTTCACCAGAATGTTCGCTCCCTTTACAAGGTCGATATACTCGGCCACCGCCGGGCCGTAATCGACGCTCCAGTCGATGAGGGTAGCCTCGGCGTCAAGCTCCGCGCTGGTGACGAGGTCGGTGTCCTCCAGATCAAGGACAGCCGTGAAATCGCTGGATGCGCCGCCGCCCATCATGTCGGGGGAATGGATCTGGAAGTCGTTGCGGCCGGCCTGAACGGAGCTTCTGCCGTCGCCGTAGTTTTCCGTTACCTCATAATCCTCGGGCAGATAGGCCAGAACGGTCTCGTCCGCCGCCGCGCCGTTGCGCATATGGATCTCGCCGTTGTTGGAGATGATAGCGCCCACCTCGGCGGAAATCAGGTCGGAGGCATAGAACCAGTCCACGCAGGAGGTATCGGCATAGGTGCCGTAGCCGCCGTACAGCGCCTTGCCAACGGAGTCATAGCTGTAGAAGGCAAAGCCGGACTGGGCGGAGTCGGTGGACATGGCCGCCCAGCCTTCGGTCTCCACGTAAGAGCCGTAATAATAGGTCTGGGACTGGCCTACGGACATGTTGGCGCGGGCATAGCCGGAAATCAGCAGACCCAGATTGGAGGGAGGATCGGCAATATCGGCTGTGTAGCCCTCGGGATCTCCGGTGGAGCCGGTCTGGATGATGTTGGAGTTTATGACGACCATGACGCCGCTGGACTCGCAGTCAACGGTGTAGTTGCCGTTGCGGCCGCCCTTGCCGTTGTTGATGAAGGTGCAGTTGTCAATGATCAGGGTGCCGTTCGTGACGCCGGCGATATAGCCGCCGGTGGCGTCGGCGTCAACATCCTCCGTGACTTCCTTGGTGATGGTGGAGTTCGAGATGGTGTACTCCCCGCCTGTGACCTTAAAGCCCACAGTGCTGAAGTCCGAGATGGTCATCTCGATGCCGTCGGCGGCCGTCTCGGTGACGGATCCCTCGAGCTCCACGCCGTCGGTGTCCGTCTCTGTCAGGCCGTTTTCGTCGATGGCAAAGGCCGTGACGCCCGCCTCCGCGCTGGCGTTCATGGACATGACCGTCTCGTCGGAGGCTTCGCCGGAGGCGAAAGCGCTCAGACTAAGCGCCATGCACAGAACCATCGCGAGGGCCAGGATCCTGCTGATTTTCTTCATGCGTATTCTCCTTTCAGATGTGCCAGATTTTTTCTGCGTATTCCTGAATCGCGCGGTCAGCGGCAAAAACGCCGGATTCCGCGATATTCACAAGCGATACCCGCGCCGAGGCCGCGGGGTCGGCCATAAGGGCGTACAGCTCGTCGTGCGCCCGCCGGTAATCGGTAAAATCGGCAAGCAGCATATACGGGTCGCCGCCGTACAAAAGCCCGCTCACCAGATCGGGATAGCTTTTATGGTCGGAAAAGCCGCTGCGGAAGCGGTCGAGAACCATTCGAGTCACGGGATCGGAGTCATAATATCCCTGCGGCCGGTACTGGGGCCGGAGAGCCTCCACCTGCTCCGCCCGGAGGCCGAACAGGAACATGTTCCCGTCCCCGAGGCGCTCGTGCATCTCCACGTTCGCGCCGTCCAGCGTGCCGATGGTGATCGCGCCGTTCATCATCAGCTTCATATTGCCGGTTCCGCTGGCCTCCTTCCCGGCGGTGGATATCTGCTCCGATACCTGCGCCGCGGGCATGAGGACCTCCGCCATGGAGACGCTGTAATTTTCCGCGAAAAACACCTGCAGCTTTCCCTTGCAGGCCGGGTCGGAATTGACGTCCGCGGCCAGAGAATTCAAAAGCTCGATGATGCGCTTGGCCGTCGTGTAGCTCCCGGCGGCTTTCGCGCCGAAAACGAACGTCCGCGGCAGGAAATTCTCGTCCAGTCCGTCGCGCAGCCGCTGCTGGAGGCTCGTTATGAGCATCGCGTTCAAAAGCTGGCGCTTATATTCGTGCAGGCGCTTTACCTGCACGTCCAGCACCGCGCCGGGGTCGAGGGACGCGCCCTGCCGCCTGAAAAGCCACGCGCCGAACGCCTCTTTGTTCCGGCGCTTGACGGCGTTCAGCCTTTCCAGCGCCGCGCTGTCGTTTTCATAGCGGCGGAGCTGGCGGAGCTGTTCGGGTTCTTTGCGCCAGCCGTCCCCGATGAGCTCGTCTGTAAGGGCGGAAAGGGCGGGGTTCACCTGATCGAGCCACCGGCGGTGGTCGATGCCGTTTGTGACGTAAGTATACCGCTCCGGGCGGAGCGTGTAAACATCGTGGAAAAGGCTGTCTGTCAATATCCCGCCGTGGAGCTTTGAAACGCCGTTTATCATAAAGCACGCGGCCTGACAGAGGTTTGCCATATGGACGTCCCCGCCGGACAGGATAAGACACCGCTCGACGCGGCTCTCGTCGCCGCCAAACGCCTCGCGCAGCTTGGCGCTCCAGCGGATATTCATCTCCCGTATGATCTGCCACACCCGGGGCAGGAGCGACTGCACGAGCCCCTGCGGCCACCGCTCCAGCGCCTCGGACATAACGGTGTGGTTCGTATACGCGACGCTTTTCTGCACCGTCTCGAACGCCTCGTCCCAGCCGAGGCCGTCCTCGTCCATGAGGATACGCATGAGCTCCGGGATGATGAGCGCGGGGTGGGTGTCGTTTATCTGCAAAACGTGGTGCTCGGAGAAAGACCGCACATCGCCCCAGACGGCGCGGTGTTTCCGAAGGATGTCCTGCGCCGTGGCGGACACAAAGAAATACTGCTGCTTAAGGCGCAGCTCCTTGCCCTGCGGGTGGTCGTCCGCCGGATACAGAACCTTTGTGATGACCTCCGCCATGGTGCGTCTCTCCATGGACTGGACGTACTGGCCGCCGGAGAACAGGTACATATCCAGGCTCTCCGGGCTCCTTGCCTCCCAGAGGCGGATAGAATTTATCCGCTTGCCGCCGTACCCGGCGATGAGCATATCCCGCGGCACGGCGATGACGCTGGTGTACCCCGTCAGGCTCGTGCGGCAGATGCCGGTATGATCCCACTGTTCCTCCACGTGGCCGCCAAAGCGCACCTCGCAGGCGTCCTCCTCCCGCGGGATGAGCCATCCGTCCGCCCCGAGCCGCCAGTCGTCCGCCGTCTCCTTCTGACAGCCGTTTTCAATGATCTGGCGAAAAAGGCCCAGCTCGTAGCACAGACAATAGCCCGTCGCGGGGATATCGAGGCTCGCCATGCTGTCCGAGTAGCAGGCGGCAAGCCGGCCAAGGCCGCCGTTGCCCAGCCCCGCGTCCGGCTCAAGCTCAAATATGTCCGCAGCCGAGCGGCCCATCTGTTCGATGGCTTCGGAAAGCTCCCGCCACAGGCCGAGGTTATAGGCGTTTTTCATCAGGCTCCGCCCGAGAAGGAACTCCATCGACAGGTAATGCACCTGTCTTTGCGGCGTAACGTCGCTCTGCGCCGCCAGACGGCGGCTCATCAGCTCCCGTATGACCATGGCGGCGGCCTGAAATACCTGTCCGTCCGTGGCGCGCGTTCCCTCCACGCCAAAGTGGGCGCAAAGCTTATCTTCAATCGCGGCGCGAAGTTCGCCGGATGTGATCTCTGACATAAAAAATTGCTCCTTAAAAGTTACAGCGCCGCGCCCTTCGGCGCCAGAATGGGGAGCCGGGCGCTCCCGGCCAGAAATACGCCCCGGCTGATCGACACGTCCTTGTCCGCAATAACGCATTTGAGGCGGACGTCCGGCTCTATGACCGAGTCCTGCAAAATGACGCAGTTTTCAAGCCGCGCGCCCCTCGCCACCCGGACGCCCCGGAACAGAACGCAGTTTATCAGCTCCCCCTCGATATAGCACCCGTCCGCCACAAGGCTGTTTTTCACGTTGGCGTTTTCGCCGTAATAGGTGCTGACCTCCGCGCGCTCCTTGGTTCGGATAGGCCGTTCTTCCGGGAAAAACTGGGTCATGACGTCGGCGCGGAGCATATCCATGCTGGCCTCGTAATAGTCGGACGCGGAGGCGATGCGGCGGATATAGCCCTCATGGACGTACAGCCCCACGCGGCCGCCGGACGCCAGATAGTGGGCCAGCGCATCCCTGTGGAAATGGAGCCGCCCGCCGTCGGAGCAGTAGTCCATAAACGACAGCAAAAGCTCCTTTTTGAGGATGTATATCTCCATGGAGGCAAGACCCTCGCCTCCGCCTTTTGAGAAAACAAGTCTTTGGGAAAAGCCGTCCGCATCCGGCAGAAAACGGTGGTGGGCGTAGCTCGGGCTTATGGCGGCGCAGACCGCCGTGATCTCCGCGCCGCTCCGGCGATGCAACTGCACCGCCGCGTCCAGATCGACGTTCCCCACAAAATCGCCGGGGGACAGAACGATCTCCGTCTGCGGTATATCCTCAATATAGGAGCGCACGCTCCGAAGCGCCTCCATACAGCCGCTGAAATGGCCGGAATGCGCCTCCGGCAAACCAAAGGGCGGCAAAAGCCGCAGACCGCCGTTTTTCCGCGACAGATCCCAGTCCCGGCCGCTGGAGAGGTGGTCAAGAAGGCTCTGATAATCCCGCTCCATGATAACGCCCACGTCGCGCACGCCTGCGTTCACCATGGCCGACAGGGCAAAATCAATGAGCCGATAGCGCCCGCCAAAGGGAATGGAGGCGCTGTTTCTGTGCGCTACGAGCTCTTTGAGCTGAGGCTCGGAGCGCAGGGTATAGATGATCCCGTGTATATTGCTTTTCATGGCGCCGCCTCCGTATCTCCGTACAGCATGGCGCCGGGCGGCACGACAGCGCCGGGCCCGACTGTGACGGACGGGCCGCAGGTGGATACGCTCCAGCCCTCGGAGCCGTCCGGCTCCGAACCGACCCTCGCGCCGCGGCACACGCGGGCGTTCTCTCCCAGAATGGCAAAGCGCACCTGCGCCCCCGCCTCCACGACAGCGCCGGGCATCAGCACGCTGTATTCCACCAGCGCCCCCGCCTCGACTGTCACCTGATTGGAAAGCACGCTGCTGAAGACCTCGCCCTCCACAACGCAGCCCTCCGTCACGATAGAGTGGCGTATGTCCGCCTCCGGCCCCACCACATGGGGCGGGCGGATGGGACTGCGGCTCAAAATGGGCCAGGCCGGGTCATACAGGCCGATGAGCTCCGGGGTCAGCATATCCATGTTCGCGTCCCACAGGCTCGTGATGGTACCCACATCGCGCCAGTATCCCTCGAAGCGGTACGGCCATAGCTTTGCCCCCTCCTTCAGGAGCTTGGGGATGATGTTTTTCCCGAAATCCCGCTGGCTGCCCGGGTCGCTTTTGTCCTCGATAAGCGCCCGGCGGAGCGCGCTCCATGTGAAGATATACACCCCCATGGACGCAAGGCCGCTTTTCGGCGCGGCGGGCTTTTCCTCAAATTCGCTGATATAGCCGTCCGAATCGGTCGACATGATCCCGAACCGGCTTGCCTCGGACAGGGGGACCTCTATCACCGCTATGGTGCAGGCGGCGTCCTTTTCCTTGTGGGCGCTGAGCATCCTGGCGTAGTCCATCTTATAGATATGATCCCCGGAGAGGATCAGGACAAACGCGGGATCCCACAGATCCACAAAGTCGATATTCTGATAGATGGCGTCGGCGGTGCCGGAAAACCAGCTTCCCTTTTCCCCCGCGGACATATAGGGCGGCAGGATGAAAACGCCGCCGTCCTCCCGGTCAAGATCCCACGGCTGGCCGCTCCCGACATAGGCGTTCAGCTTCATGGGGCGGTACTGCGTCAGCACGCCGACGGTGTCGATGCCGGAGTTTACGCAATTCGAGAGGGGGAAGTCAATAATGCGGTATTTGCCGCCGAACGGCATGCTTGGCTTTGCCGCGTCCGTAGTCAGCGCGTACAGGCGCGACCCCTGCCCGCCCGCCAGGAGCATGGCAACACATTCCTTTTTCACCGGCAGCGCCCTCTTTTCCTGTAAACTTGACGATTCGCGTCCGCAGACGCAGGCCCGAAAAGCCCGACGGACTTCAATTATACTTTGCCATGGCCTTGTCCGCCCCGAGGCGGATATAGTCCTCCGCGGCCTCGGCCGCTTTCCGGCAGGCGGCGGAAAAGACCTCCCAGTCCCGGTTGCGGGGAACGCCCAGCACCCAGTCTATCTGTTCCTGCCCCGACGCCGGAGGCGCGCCCACGCCGATTTTCACGCGCGGGAACCCGTCCGTCCCCAAATGGCTTATGACGCTCCGAAGGCCGTTATGCCCCCCTGCGGAGCCTTTCGGACGGATGCGCAGCTTCCCGCAGGGCAAAGAAATATCGTCCGCCACCACGAGGACTCTCTCGGCGGGTATCCTGTAAAACCGGGCGGCCTCGCCCACGGCTCTGCCGGAGTCGTTCATATAGGTCTGCGGCTTCATGACGAGCGCCGCCCCGACGCCGGGAAGCTCCCACTTCCCCGTCAGCGCGTGGAACCGCAGGCGTTTTATGGACACGCCCGCCGATTTTTCCAGCGCGTCCGCCGCCAGAAAGCCCGCATTGTGCCGCGTCCCGGCGTATTTTGGGCCGGGGTTCCCCAAAAACGCCACAATCCATTGTATGCCGACGCTTTTGCCGAACATCAGTTAAACAGCGCGGCCATGGATTCGTCGTCGTATATCCGCTGGATGGCCGCCGCGAAAAGCGGCGCGACGGTGAGGTATTTGATTTTTTCGAGGCGGGGCTTGTCCTTGGGATAGGGAATGGTGTCAAGCAGCAGCAGCTCCTCCAGCTTGCTCTCGGCGATGCGCTCCAGCGCGGGGCCGGACAGGACGCCGTGGCTCGCGCAGGCATATATTTTGTTCGCGCCGCCTATTTCCTTGAGCGCCTTTGCCGCGCCGCAGAGAGATCCGGCGGTGTCTACCATGTCGTCGAGGATGATGACGTCCTTCCCCTCCACATGGCCGATAAGGTTCATGACCTCGGACTGGTTCGCCCGCTCGCGGCGCTTGTCCACGATGGCAAGGCCGGTACCCAGCCGCATGGCAAACGTGCGGGCGCGGGAAACGCTTCCCACATCGGGGGAAACGACAACGAGGTTTTCGTTATTGGAACCGAAGCGCTTCAGATAATGGTTGGAAAAGGTCGCGCTGCCGAGCATATTGTCGACGGGGATATCGAAAAAGCCCTGTATCTGCGAGGCGTGCAGATCCATGGTAAGGATGCGGTCGGCGCCCGCCTCGGTGATGAGGTTCGCCACGAGCTTTGCGGAAATGGGGTCCCGGCT
The DNA here is from genome assembly GCA_964516625.1 of uncultured Oscillospiraceae bacterium. Lineage (GTDB taxonomy): Bacteria > Bacillota > Clostridia > Oscillospirales > Oscillospiraceae > CAJOIG01. Next base: position 47,717 of record CAZEXC010000003.1, read on the forward strand.
TTTTGCCTTGCGGTCCTGCCGCGCGTAGCCGAAATACGGGATGACGGCGGTAATGCGCCCGGCGGAGGCGCGGCGCATGGCGTCTATCATTACAAGAAGCTCCATGAGATTGTCGTTTACGGGCCCGCAGGTGGACTGGATGAGGAACACGTCCGCGCCGCGGACAGGCTCATACACCGAAACGGAGCATTCCCCGTCGGCGAAGCTGGTGCATACCGCGTCTCCCAGAGGGATGTGCAGGTTCTCGCTGATGCCCTGTGCGAGCTGGCGATTGGAGTTTCCCGTAAACAGCTTGATCTCTTTTCCGTGTGTTATCATGGCGTTTGTTCTCCCTACCCTATGACCGTTTTTTGTGTTTTATGTCTTATAGCCACATTATAACAAAAGCGCCTGCCAAAAAAAAGCCCCCTGTAAAAACTTTTTGGCGGTCAAGGCTCCGGGCGCAGATGGAGTATGGGAAAAGATCCGTTCGGAGCCCTGACGGGACTCGGACGGATCTTGTCATGCGCCGAGCGCCGGCCAGCGCCTGCGCTCCCCTCGTATTTAGATGCGGATCAGGAATCGACCTGATCCGTTTTGCGCACCACGCTTGCCCGCGCGCCGGAAAT
>CAZEXC010000004.1:0-44685 GCA_964516625.1 uncultured Oscillospiraceae bacterium
GGTCGTCGCCCACGGGAACATAGTCCGGCTGATACAGCAGGATGTCCGCCGCCATCAGAGCGGGATAGGTGAAAAGCCCGCCGTTTATATTGTCGGCGTTTTTTCTGGATTTTTCCTTGAACTGCGTCATGCGGGACAGCTCGCCGAACATGGTATGGCAGTTCAGTATCCACCCGAGCTCCGCGTGAGCCGGGACGTGGGACTGGATAAACAGGGTGTTCTTCTCCGGGTCGAGGCCGCAGGCCACATACTGCGCCAACTGCTCCAGCGTGCGCCGCCGAAGGTCGGCGGGAACCTGATGGCTCGTGAGGGCGTGGAGGTCGGCCATAAAATAATAACAGTCGAACTGCTCCGCGCGTTCCGCCCAGTTTTTGATTGCGCCCAGATAAGAACCGAGGGTCAGATCGCCCGAGGGCTGGATGCCGGAAAGCATGACTTTTTTCTTTTCGTCCATATGATCTGCACTTTCCACGGCGCGTGTGCCGTTATCAATACTTTTTATGCCATATATTTTATCACAGCGGATTGTGTCTTGACAAGCGGGAAAGAATAAAATACAGTAGTAATGATCTAGCGCGACCCATCATATATGCAGGAGAAAACAATGGAAAAGAATTTTTTTGACGAGCTGGAAGCGCGTATCCCCGTAGGCGGGGTGCGTACCCGCTTCGCGCCAAGCCCCACGGGTTACATGCATGTGGGAAACCTCCGTACCGCGCTGTATACCTGGTGCATCGCCCGCCACAACGGGGGGAAGTTCATCCTTCGCATCGAGGACACCGACCAGAACCGCCTTGTATCCGGCGCGACGGACGTCATTTATAAGACGCTGCGGGACTGCGGCCTCGACTGGGACGAGGGCCCGGACAAGGGCGGCCCCGTCGGGCCGTACATACAGACCGAGCGCCGGGGCCTGTACCTGCCTTACGCGCGGCTTCTTGTCGAGCGCGGCCACGCCTATTACTGCTTCTGCGAAAAGGCGGAGGCGGAGGATGACGGGGCTTTTGAAAAAACGGCCGACCCATGCCGGGAGCTGTCGGGGGAGGAAGTGGAACGCCGTCTGGCGGCGGGGGAGCCCTACGTCATCCGCCAGAAAATACCTGCGGAGGGCGCTACGACCTTCCATGATGAGATTTTCGGGGACATCACCGCGCCCAACAAGGATCTGGACGATCAGGTGCTCATAAAGCGGGACGGGCTCCCTACCTATAACTTCGCAAACGTGGTGGACGACCATCTCATGGGAATCACCCATGTAGTGCGCGGCTCGGAATATCTTGCCAGCGCGCCGAAGTATAATCTGCTGTACGAAGGCTTCGGCTGGGACGTGCCGAAATACGTCCACTGCTCGCCGGTCATGCGCGACGCGCACAACAAGATGTCAAAGCGCCACGGCGACCCGTCCTATGAAGACCTGCTGGAACGGGGATATCTGCGCGAGGCGATCGTAAATTACGTCGCGCTCCTCGGCTGGTCGCCCCGCGGCGAGCGGGAGATATTCAATATCCGCGAGCTTGCCGAGGCGTTCGAGCTTTCCGGCATTTCAAAAAGTCAGGCCATTTTCGACATCGACAAGCTCACGCACTTCAACGCCGAATATATCCGCGCCCTTGCGCCGGAGGAGTTTGCGGCTCTGGCGGAGCCCTATATCCGTCAGGCGGTGAAAAACCCCGCCATCGATCCCGCCGCCGTCGCCGCGCTGCTTCAGCAGCGAACGGAGGTGCTGACGGATATCCCCGGCAAGCTCGGCTTTTTCGATGCGCTTCCCGACTATGACACGGCGCTGTATGTGCATAAAAAATCCAAGACCGATCAGGCCATTTCCCGGGAAATGCTTACCGCGGCGCTTCCCGTTCTTGAGGCTGTGGAGCCGTGGGACGACGAGCATATCCGCAGCGCGCTCGTTTCGCTGGCGGAAAAGCTCGAGGTAAAAAACGCGACGCTCATGTGGCCCGTGCGCATCGCCGTCACCGGCACCGCTGTCACGCCCGGCGGCGCTGTGGAGCTGTGCCGTATTCTGGGAAAAGAGGAGACGCTTTCCCGTATGCGGGACGGGCTGGCACGGCTGACATAATTTCTTCATATGTATTCGCCTCTTTTCGGACAAAATATCCGGGAAGAGGCGTTTTTATATCTGAAACAGAGGAGAACATTATGAAAAAACGAACGGCGATTCGCGTGATAACCTTTTTGTCTGCCGGCGTGATCGTCGCGGGCGTGCTGGCATGGACGGGGACGCGGAAAGCGAACAGCCTCGAGCTGTATGCCAGAGCCAATACGCAGCATGCCTTCGACGAGCTTGTAACGAGCGTATCGGAGCTGTCGAACACGCTGGAAAAGAGCGTATATGTCACCGATCCGGCGCTGGAAAGCGCGCTTTGCACCCAGATGTTCGGCAAGGCCGTGACCGCGCAGATGGCCATGGGCGTTCTGCCCTATTCCTCGCAGGAGCTGGAACAGACGGCAAGCTTTCTGTCAAAGGTCGGCGACTATGCCTGCACGCTATCCCGGACAGTCGGCGGAAACGGCGGCTATTCCGAGCAGGAGCTGGCCGATCTTACCGGGCTTGCCGAGACAGCTTCCGTTATGGCGCTGAACCTTCAGGATATGCAGGCGCGGATGATGGATGGAACCCTCACCATGGACGAGGTGTACAGCTCCGCATCCTCGGCCGGTACAGGGGACGGCAGCGCTCCGCTGGCCGGAACGGTCTTCCAGACCATGGAAGCGGAGTTCCCCGAGATACCGACGCTTATATACGACGGCCCGTTTTCCGAGAGTCTGGCCAGCGCCGTGCCGGTATATCTGGAGGATAAAGACGAGGTGGACGAGGAAACGGCGCGCGCCGCCGCCGCAAGCTTTCTGGGCGTCGACGAAAAAGCCGTCGGGTCCGAGGGCGAGTGCGGCGGCAAGATACCGTGCTGGTGCTTTTCCGCTTACGCAAACGGCGGGGAATATTATGTGGCCGTCACAAAGCAGGGCGGCGAGGTACTGAGCGCGCTGTGCTCCCGCATGACGGGAAGCGCGAAATTTTCCGTGGACAGCGGCCTTTCCATCGCGGAGAGCTTTGCCCGGCAGTTGGGGATCGACGGTCTGGAGGAAAGCTACCATATGGTGCAGGACGGCGTCCTGACCGTGAATTTTGAATATGCGCAGGACGGCATCGTCTGTTATCCCGATCTCGTCAAGGTCGGCATAGCGCTGGATACCGGCGCGCTTATGAGCTATGACGCCGAGGGGTATCTGAGCTCCCACCATGACCGGGAGCTGCCGGAGACGGAGGTAAGCGCCTACGATGCGATCAAGACCGTGCCGGACACGCTGAAGATACGCTCCCACTCGCTGGCCGTTATCCCCTCCGAGGGCGGCGAGGAACGGCTGTGCCACGAGATTGTGTGTCAGACGGAGGACGGCAGCCATTATATCCTCTATGTCAACGCCGTTACCGGCGCGCAGGAAAAGATACTCATTCTTCTGGAGGATGAATCGGGGGCATTGACGATCTAACGGCAAATTCCGGGCGGCGGCGGCATTTTTTGCAAAAACGGCGGTTGACAGACGGCGGCTATGGTTGTATTATGTATTCAAGCTGTAAAGATTGTAACCAGTGTAACAGGATGTGCCGATAGAAAGGTGATACCATGAGCATAATTCCCAATACCGTCTGTCAAAGATGCCATCGGAAATATCCATCCATTCGGAGCCGCTGCCCTTACTGCGGGACAAAGAAGCCCCGCGAGGTCAGGCGCAGTATGCCGGAGAGCGACAGCGCCGTCCGGGGGACGAAGGCCGCCCGCGGCAGCGCGGAGAATGTGAACTGGCAAATGCTCATCAGCGGGATCCTGCTTGTGTGCATCATCGTCGCGGTCATTGCCATCGTCTCCGTGAACGTGAAAGGCCGGGTGGACGATTCCTCCACGGCTCAGCAGGAGGAGCTGGAGGATTTGCTGGCGGACACGACTGCCGTACCTACCGCCACGCCGACCGCGACGCCGTCGCCGACGCCGACGGTTCCCGTGACCTCCGTGGTGATAACCTGCTTCGGCGATGAAAAAACAGATTTCACGGCCTCCACCGGCGATCAGGTTCAGCTTAGCGCGACCGCTTACCCCATCACGACCGAGACGAGCGAGATCGAGCTGGAGTGGTACAGTACCGACGAGAGCGTGGCTACGGTAGAGGACGGCCTTGTGACAGTCGTCGGCTCGTCCGGCCAGAACTGCTATGTCGTGGCCGAGGCGCCCAACGGCATGAACGCCAAGTGCATCGTCCGCGTCCGATAATTCCGATAATATTACGATGAAAAAAGGAACCTCCCCGCGCGGGAGGCTCCTTTTTTTAAACCGCAAAGCGGCAGGAATATATCATGGCGGAACGGCTTTGGACGGCAGGCCTGCCGCCGAAGCGCGAAGAACCGAAAGAAATCGCCGGAGCAGCGCTCCGGCGATCCCTTTATGGATTGAGGACAAAATGAAAAAGATGAAACACGTTCTTGCAAGTATCAGTATACAGAAGGAGTGTTACAAAAGAAAGCGCAAGAATGTTTCAAAAGTATTAAATTGCATGAAATTTTTAAAAAAGTCGCAATTTTCCCTCATTTATACCAAATATAGTGTTATTCCAGCCCAAAGCCCCACCACAGGTCGTCCGGCATGGGATAGGACGGTTCCTGCTTCAAAACGGCCAGCATGAACGGACGAGTCTGACCCGGGCCGTCGAAAAAGACGGGGGAGCGGACGATATATTCCTCCGCACGGAACCACCGCGCCACCGCCGCGACAGCGGATATTCCCGCGCCGTCGGGGACGATGAGCTCTCTTATGCGGCAGACGCCGCCGTCTGTTTCCGCCGCGGCAAGACCGTTTTCCAAAACGAGGAAGTCGGCGCCGCCGTCCTCCGTCATCTCCAGAAACTCCAGCGGAAGCGCCGCGTGGGGCATACCGCTGAGGAAGCTCTCCCGCATGGCGGCGTATTCAAAAAGCGGGATGCGCGCGCTCTTGCAGGGCTCCGCGCCCGCCAGCTCGGCTTTTGTAAATCGGGCCTCGCGGATATGGCTGACAGGCTTTGCGCCAGCGGCCTTTTCATAAAAGGGATACAGCTCCGCCTCTGCGGGCAGGACGCACGCGGCGTCCGCGTTCTGGAGCGCCGCGTCGCTGGCGGCTCTGTATACCGCCGTGCCGATGCCACGGCCCCGGTGTTCCGGCAACGTGGCCAGCGCGTAGACGTAGCTTGCCGACAGCATATTTTTGCGGTGGGGGTAGAGGGTCTGCCCCGGCAGGATGTACATGGCGGAAACGACCGCCCCGCCCATGTCCGCCGCGACGCACGCGCCGGGCTTCAAGAACCGGGAAAAGAAGCTCTCGATATACTTGTCGCTGTCGCCGAAGGCGGTCTGCCACAGGGCTTTCAGCTGCGGCCTGTCCTCTGTCCGCCAGAGGCGTATCGTATAATCATTCATTGCTTATCGCCACCGTATATTTTTCTACCATGTGATCGGGATGATAGCTCTCCTTGGCCTGACGGAGGCTGTCAAGCCCCATGTCGTCCTCGCGGTTTATCCACTGGACGGCGGGAAATTCCTCGCGTATCATACGCACGAATTCCCGATTTACCATGGGGTAAGCGCCGTTTACGTTTGCGAAGGCTTTTTCAAAGTGGACGACGAAGGTGTGCTCGCAAACGGGCTCGCCCATGGTGAAGGCCACGGGCCGATCCCCGACGCGCAGTATGCCCCCGCGCATACCCAGCGCCTCGTAATCGGCGAAGGCGCGGCGGATGGCGGTATATTCGTCGCCCGCGCCGGCATCGGCATCCTCCGGGTTTTCCGACAGCCACCTGTCGAGAAGCTCCATGCACGCGGGAAAGTCCGCCGGAACAAGGGGCGCGAAGCTCCAGTCGTTTTCCGTCTCAAAACGGTTTATGTGGTTTCTCTTGCTGTGGAGGTGCTTGCCGGAGAGAGTGGCCAGCTTCTCCGCGCTGTAGATGTAATCCCACAGCGCCCGCTCGCTCTCCACCGTGCATCGGCCGGGGTACAGCGATTGTACCAGCGGCAGATGCTCCTTTGTCACGCCGCGGAGGACGAACGGGAAGCCTTTTTCTCTCGCGTAGGCCTCCAGCTCGTGCAGTACGGGGGCAAGCTTGCCCGATCCGACGGGAAACGCGAAAAACGGCAGCTCCTCATAGCACGGCATGACGATGCAGCGCCCGCCAATCTCGCCTACGAGCTGGCGGAAGGCGTTGTCCCAAAGGTAGATGTTTCCAAAGTTGAAATCGGCGCTGGAGGAGCCCTCCGCCCATACGAGAGGGTCTATCCAGCGTTTGTCGTCCAGTGTAACGGGATGAAGGTTTATCATGAAAGTTTTTGAATCTCCTGCTGTAAATGCTTCAGGTCGACGAAGGTCTCCGGCCGCTTCGACGGGTCGCGCAGAAGGGCGGAGGGGTGATACATCGCCATAGCCGGGCGGCCCATAACGTCGAACCACCGGCCATGCTCCTGCGTGATGCGGAAGTCCGGCTTTATGAACGCCTGCGCGGCGATGCGGCCAAGAAACACGATGATTCGGGGCCGGACAAGGTCGATCTGCCGCTGGAGCCAGCCGATGCAGGCGGCCTGCTCGTCGGGGAGCGGGTCGCGGTTGCGCGGCGGGCGGCATTTTACGATGTTTGCAATATACACCTTTGCGCGGTCAAGGTCAATGATTTTGAGCATGGTATCCAAAAGCTGACCCGCCGGGCCGACAAAAGGTTCACCCTTCAGGTCTTCCTGCTCGCCCGGCCCCTCGCCGATGAACATGACGTCCGCGCTTTCGTTTCCCACGCCGAACACAAGGTTTGTCCGGGTGCGTCCGAGTTCGCATCTCCGGCATCCGGCGCATTCGCGCTTTAAAGCTTCCCAGCTGTCCATAGCTCCGTCAGCTCCGACGTGACGATCTGGCTCCACGTCTCCATGGACGGGAGCTTTTCGTTCAGGGAAGAAATGGGCTCAAAGCCGCCCGCGAGCTTTTCCGTCTCGCGGACGGAAACGTCCCCTGTGGTGGTGAGGGTGAAGAAAAAGCCGAGGTGGACGCTTCCCACGTCGTTTGCGTTGTCGTTTACAAGGCCGCGGAGGGTAAGGTTCCCGAAATCGGCGATATCCACTTCCTCTTCGATCTCCCGGCGCAGGCAGTTCATAAGCCAGTCGCCGCCCTTTTCGTCCGTCTCGTTTATGTGCCCGCCGACGCCGAGGCTCATGAGCCCGTGAAGCCGGCTCTCGCCGCCCTTGTTGAGCCGCCGGGTGACGAATACCTCGCCGCCGCGCACGATGGCGACGTAGGGGATGATCTGACGGTATTCGGGGCTTTCCTCCGCTGCGGGGCGGGCCAGAAACATCCCCTCTTCGGAAATGAGCGAAAGAACCTCCGCCTCGCGGCCTTTTATGAGTCCGCTTTGCGCCACAATGTCCCCCAGGGACGCGGTCTTTATGACCAGTACGTTTTCCATGGTGTCTTACTCTCTTTCAGTCAAGCTCGCTCTGGCCGGTATAGAGCATATAATACCGGCCCTGCTGGGCGAGAAGGTCGTCGTGACTGCCTCGCTCGACGATTTGCCCGTGCTCGATGACGACGATGGCGTCGGCGTTGCGAACGGTGGAAAGGCGGTGGGCGATGACGAACACGGTGCGCCCCTCCATGAGCGCGTCCATGCCCCGGTCGATGAGCTTTTCCGTGCGGGTGTCTATGGAGCTTGTGGCCTCGTCCAGTATCAAGACGGGGTGCTTTGCCACGGCGGTGCGGGCGATGGCCAAAAGCTGGCGCTGGCCCTGTGAGAGGTTCTGGCCGTTTTCCGTTATCATGGTATCGTAGCCGTCCGGCAGCCGGGTGATGAAGCTGTGGGCGTTTGCGGCCTTGGCCGCCTCGATGCATTCCTCGTCCGTGGCGTCAAGCTTCCCGTAGCGGATGTTTTCCATGACCGTGCCGGTGAAAAGGTTCGTGTCCTGCAGAACCATGCCGAGGCTCCGGCGCAGGGCGGCCTTTTTGATGGTTTTCACGTCGATGCCGTCAAAGAGGATGCGCCCGTCGTCTATCTCGTAGAACCGGTTCATGAGGTTTGTTATGGTTGTCTTGCCCGCGCCGGTGGAGCCGACAAAAGCGATCTTTTCGCCGGCCTTCGCCCAGACGGTGATGTCCTTCAGGATCGGCTTTTCCGGCACATAGGAGAAGTTCACGTTCTCAAGCCGGACGCTTCCCTGTACCTCCCGGAACTCGAAGCCTCCGTCTGCCTGCGGTATCTTCCAGGCCCAGAAGCCCGTGCGCTCGCCATGAGCCGTCTCCGTGAAGGAGCCGTCCGGGGCGCGGTTTACGGTGACGAGGGTGACGTCGCCCTCGTCCGGCTCCGGCTCGTGGTCGATGACGGCGAAGATGCGCTCCGCGCCCGCGATGGCGGAAAACAGGTTGATGGCCTGGTTCGACATCATGTTGATGGGCATCGTGACCTGCCGGATGTAGTTGAGGTACACGCCGAGGGAGCCGATGGTGAAGGTGCCTCGGATGACCATGAACCCGCCGAGCACGGCGGTCACGGCATAGCAGATGTTCATGACGGCGTTCATGGTAGGCATGATGACCGAGCCGAGGAATGTCGCGAATATGGTGTTTTCGCGGTATTCGCCGTTTAAGTCCTCAAAGGTCTTTTTTGCCCGCTCCTCATAGTTGAAGGCCTTCACAACCTTCAGGCCGTCGAGCATTTCCTCGATATTGCCGTTTAGTATGCCGAGGGACGCCTGCTGCTTCTTGAAAAGGATCTTTGAATATTTCCCGACGCCGCGCACGAGCGTAAAGGACAGCACCACGGTTATGACCGTGATGATGAACAGCTTCCAGCTGAGCGTGAGCATAAGGATGACCGTGCCGGCGAAGGTGATGATGCCGGACAAAAACTGCACGATGCCCTGTTCCAGACACATCTGCACGTTATCCGCGTCGTTTGAAAACCGGCTCATAAGCTCCCCGTGGGGATGCTGGTCATAGTAGGTGATGGGAAGCTCCTGAAGCGCTGAGAACAGGTCGCGGCGCATGGCGTTTGTGGCCCACTGGGAAAGCTTCATGCAGAAGCGGGAGGTAAGGTATGTCGCAGCGGCGCTGACAAGGTAGATGGCCGCCAGAATGGCAAGCTGAATCAGCAGGGCGGTATAGTCCTTTTCCGGCTGGGTGATAAGAGGGACGATATAGTCGTCTATGAGGGGCTTCAGGTAATAGCTTGCCAGCAGGGAACAGCCGGTGGAGACGAGCATAAGGAAAACGATAAGAAACAGGAGCGATTTGTTTTTCCCGGCGTAGCCGAGGATGCGGAGAAGCGTTCCTTTCGTGTCCTTCGGCTTGCGGAAGTCCTTGCCGCCGCCCGGCCCCGCGCCGGGGCCGTTGTTGAGATCCTGATATATGCGGGCGTCGTTCGTGTCAACGCTGTCAACGGCCAGGCGCTCTTTGAGCTGGGCCAGTATCGATTTTCTTTTCTCAGCCATTTGACAGCGCCTCCTGTACCTGCGATGTGTATATATCTCTGTAGATCGGGCTTCTTTCCATGAGCTCCGCGTGAGTGCCGACGGATTCGATGGAGCCGTTGTCCAGAACGATGATCTTATCTGCGCTGACGACGGAGGAGATGCGCTGGGCGATGATGAAAACGGTGGTGTCGCGCAGCTCGCGGTCAAAGCTCTCCCGGATGCGGCCCTCGGTGTCGGAGTCGACGGCGCTCGTGCTGTCGTCCAGAATGAGAATGGCCGGACGCTTGAGCATCGCACGGGCGATGCACAGCCGCTGCTTCTGGCCGCCGGAGACATTCGTCCCGCCCTGATGGATATAAGTGTCGAGTCCGTCGGGCAGCTCGGAGACAAAGTCCCACGCCTGAGCGTTTTGCAGAGCGGCGACGATTTCCTCGTCGGTGGCGTCCGCCTTGCCCCAGCGGATGTTGTCCCGGATCGTGCCGGTGAACAGGACGTTTTTCTGCAGCACCATGCCGATGCTTTCGCGCAGATCCTCGATCCGATAGTCCCGCACGTCCACGCCGTCCACAAGGATCTGCCCCTCCGTCGCGTCATAGAAGCGGGGGATGAGATTCACAAGGCTGGACTTGCCGGAGCCCGTGCCGCCGACGACAGCCACCGTCTGGCCCGGCTCGGCGGAAAAGCTGATGTCCTTCAGGACCATCTCGCCCGAGCCGGTCTTCGTATAGCGGAAGCTCACGTTTTTAAATTCCACCGCGCCGCGATTTGCCGCAATGACGCGGGCCTGCGCGTCCGGCTTGTCTGTGATGTCAGGCACGGTATTGAGAACCTCCGCCACGCGTTGGCCGCACGCACGGCTGCGGGTATACTGCATGAGAACCATCGAAAACATCAGAACGCCGAACATAATCTGTGTAAGATAACTTATGACAGCCAGAAGCTGCCCGGACTGTATCTCCCCCGTGGCGACCATGCGCCCGCCGAACCAGTACAGGCACAGCGTAACGGCGTTCAGGATAACGGTGGCAAGAGGGCTCATCGCGATGATAACGCCCACGGCCTTGAGGTTTGCAAAGGTCAGATCGTCGTTTGCTTTTTTGAATTTGTCCCGCTCGTGCTTCTGGCGAACGAACGCCTTTACCACCCGTATGGCGATGAGGTTTTCCTGAATGTCCGCATTCATGGCGTCCAGCTTTTGCTGGACGATGGCGAACAAGCTGTCCACGATGTGCATAATGGATACAACGCCGCAAAACAGCACCGGCACGGCGATGAGGTAGATAAGCGCGAGCTTCCAGCTGTATGTGGCGACGATGATGACGGCGACAATGAGCTGAAAGGGCACCTGGATGAAGGTGCGAAGCATCATCTGCACGGCGTTTTGGAGCTGGCGCACGTCGCTGGTGGTGCGGGTTATCAGGCTCGCCGAGGAGAAGCGGTCGATGTCCGCGAAGGAAAACTCCTGAATGTGGCGGAACAGAGCCTCCCGCAGATTGGAGCCGAAGCCGTTGGCCGCCCGGGATGCGTGCCATGTACTCAGCAGGCCGGCCCCGAAGCTCAGAAGCGCCAGCCCCACCATGAGAAGGCCGCAGCGGATGATATAGCTGCGGTCGCCGCTGGCCGCGCCGACATCCACGATGTTTGACATGAGCGTGGGGAGCGCCAGCGTTACTATGGCTTCCAGCAGCACAAAAATGGGCGTCAGTATAAGGGAGTTTTTGTACCTTCCCCAATACCCGGTCAAGATTTGTCGCATAGGTAAGATAGTACTCCTTTGGAAGTAAATTTTATATACTATACACTATAAATGTTAACAAAATGTGTACAGCGCGGGATGCGCCGCGGCTTTTTTGAATGTTTTGTCGTGTGGCATAACGGGCCGGGACGGGCCATAGACTTGTCCTGTAAAGGAGGCGGAGCCATGGAGGGCTTTTGTGCGGCGGCGGCGCTTTTGCCGGAAGCGCTGCGCCGGGCGGCGGAGAGACTGCCGGAGGGCGAAAAGCGCCGCTGTGAGGAGCTGCGTCTGCGAAGCGGGCGGCGGGCAACGGCGCTCGTGTCCGGGCGGGAAGCCGAATTTTCGCCCGCGCCGGTTTCCGGCGAGGACATCCGCGCCGTTCTGGAGGCGGCTACGCGCTCGTCCCTCCACGCGGCTATGGCTCAGCTCTGCCGGGGCTATCTCTCCGCGCCGGGGGGCGTCCGCGTGGGCGTGTGCGGCGCGGCGGTGATGGGAGAGAGCGGGCTCGAGGGACTGCGGGAGTTTTCCTCTCTTGCCCTGCGCGTGCCGCGTCAGGTGCGCGGCTGCGCCGACGGCATATGGGGCAGGGTGACAGAGGGCGGCTTTCGGTCGCTCCTTATCATATCGCCGCCGGGGGCGGGAAAAACGACGCTTCTGCGCGAGCTTATACGGCGGCTGTCGGACAGCGGCATGCGCGTGAGCGTTGCCGACGAGCGCGGAGAGATAGCGGGCGCGGCGCCGGGCGCGGCGCAGTTCGACGTGGGCAGGCATACGGACATATTGACCGGCGTTCCGAAAAGCCGGGCCGCGGAGATGCTCCTGCGCGCCATGAACCCGCAGGTCATTGCCATGGACGAGATAACCGACCCGCGCGACGCGGCGGCGCTTCTGGACGCGGTGGGCTGCGGGGTAAAGCTCCTCGCCACGGTACACGGGACGGACGCCGGTGACGCGGCGGCGCGCCCGGCGTGCCGCGCGCTTTTTGAAGCGGGGGCTTTTTCCCGCTGCGTGACGGTGGAGAACCTCGGCGGCGCAAGGTCTTATGCCGTCCGGGGCATATGAAGCTTTTCGGCGCGGCGCTTTTAACGGCGGCGGGGCTTCTGGGCGGGGCGCTGGCTTCCCGGAGGATGTACGCGCGGCTGCGCCTGTGCCGGGAGCTGTGCCGGATGCTCCGGCTGATCGGGTTTCACCTTGATTGCTTCCTGACGCCGCTGCCGGAGCTTTTTTCGGAGCTTGCCGCGGAGCTTCCCGGCGGGGCGGGCACGCTTTGCCGCCGCGCAGCCTCGGAGATGGATGCGCCGGAGGGGCGTTTTTCCGATATATGGATATCGGCGCTGGAGGACTTGCCCGCGCGGGAGAGGGAAATACTCGAGCCGCTTGGCCCGGTCCTGGGTCGGTACGGCGCGGCGGAGCAGACGGCTGCCGTGAGCGCGGCTCTTGCGGAGATGACGGCGCTGTGCGGCGCTTTGGAAACGGACGTGCGGGAAAAAAGCCGCGTGTGCGTTGGGCTTTTTATGGCCGGCGGCCTTATGCTGGCGGTGCTTCTGATGTAGGGGCGGGGTACATAAAATGGATGTGGATCTTATCTTCAAAATAGCGGCGGTCGGCATTCTGGTGGCGGTTCTGAATCTGCTTTTGAGCCGTTCCGGACGGGATGAGCAGGCGCTCATGACCACTATCGCCGGGCTCGTGGTGGCGCTTGTGATTCTGGTGCAGCAGATCGCGGGGCTTTTTGACCTTATAAAGGAGCTGTTTGAGCTGGGATGACGCTTCTGATGAAAGCGGCGGCCATCGGCGTCGCCGGAGCGGTCATCACCCTGCTGCTGAAGCGATCCGCGCCGGAGCTCGGCCTTGCCGTGAGCATCGCCGTGAGCCTTCTGTGCGCTCTGCTTGCCTCGGAGCTCATATCCGGCCTGTCGGAGATACTGGAGCTCGTAAAGGAGCAGACGGGCCTTAGCCCCGCCGTCGTGGGCCCGGTGATAAAATGCGTCGGCGTCGGCGTCGTTACGCGGCTGGCCGCCGATATGTGCAGGGACGCGGGGCAGAGCGCCATCTCCTCGGCGGTGGAGCTGTGCGGCGCGGCGTGCGCGCTGGTGACGGCTCTTCCGCTCATACGTTCCCTTTTGCAGATGATAAGTGAAATGACATGAAAAAAATCGTTCTTTTTCTGATATTTGCGTTTTTCCTGTCCGTGCCGGCGCTGGCGGTGGACACGTCGGAGCTGGAGGACGCCCTGCCGGACAGCGCCAGAGAGATACTGGGCGATGTGACGGTGTCCGGCATCACGGGTGAGCGGGGCATATTCCAAAAAATCTGGCAGCGGGCAAAGGACAGCATATCCGCCCAGATATCGGCGGCGGCGCGGAGCGCCTGCATCGCGCTGACGGTAACGCTTCTGTGCTCCGTGGCGGCGTCCATGAGCCCGGACGGGAAAATGCCGGGCTATGTCCTTCTCGGCGGCGCGCTCGCCGTCATGGGGGCCTGCGCCGGGGATATCAATTCCTTTCTGGATCAGGCGCGGGACGCCCTTGCCGACCTGTCGGATTTTTCCAAAGCGTTCCTGCCGTGCGTCGCGGCATCGGCCGCCGCCGCGGGAAGCGGCGCGGCGGGCGCGGCGCGTTACGCCGCCTCGGCGCTGTTTTTCGATGTTCTTATGACGCTTGGCACGAATATCATCCTGCCGCTTATTTACGCCTACGGCGCGGTGAGCACGGCAAACGCCGCTCTGCCGGACGGCGCCCTCGGCGGGCTGGTGAAGCTCATGTCGTGGATCTGCACGACGCTTTTAACGGCGCTGACGACGATATTTACGCTGTGCCTGTCCCTGACGGGCATCATTGCGGGAAACGCCGACAAGCTGGCCGGGAGCGTTGCAAAAACGACCATATCGGCGGCTCTGCCCGTGGTGGGGAAAATACTGGCGGACGCGGCGGACACCTATCTTGCCGGGGCGCAGATACTGCGGAGCGCCGTCGGCGTTTTCGGTCTGGCGGCGGTCTTATGCGTGTGTCTGGGGCCGCTGGTCGGTCTGGGGCTCCACTATCTGCTTTTTAAGGCCGCCGCCAGCATCAGCGAGCCGTTTTCCGACGGGCGGCTGTCGGCGCTGGTGGGAAACATTGCCACGGCCTATGGCATGGCGCTCGGGCTTCTGGGAAGCGCCGCGGCAATGCTTTTCGTGTCTGCGATTCTGGGGACGGAGGCGCTCACGGGATGAAGGAGTGGATAACGGGCGTCGCGGCGGCTTCGCTCCTGTCGAGCCTTGCGCTGGCGCTGTGCCCGGACGGGCGGGTAAAGAGCGTCACACGCCTTGTGTGCGGGCTCGTGTGCGCGCTGGCGATTGTCTCGCCGCTCCTGCGGCTCGATATCGAAAGCCTCGCCGCGGGGATGGCGGCCTACGAGCAGCAGGCGGAGGAGATCACCCGGCAGACGGAGGAGGATGAAAAAATGCTGGAACGGACATACATAGAGGAAAAATATGCGGCATATATATTAGCCAAAGCGACGGAGGTCGGCGCGTCCGTAACCGGCGCGTCCGTGCTTGCCAGATGGGACGAAGACGAGCTTGTATGGTATCCCTGGCAGGCGACGCTTTGCGGCGCGTACAGCGCGGAGCTTTCCCGCAGCATCGAGGCGGAGCTCGGCATCCCCGCCGGGCGGCAGGATTGGAGCGGCAATGGGTAAACGCGCAAAGGAGCTGGCGGAAAAGCTGTCGGGCTTCAAATATGTGCTCATCGCGGCGGCGGTAGGGATCCTTCTGCTTTTGTGGCCGTCCGGAAGCGCCCCGGAGGACGCCGGGGAGGCCGCGGAGGAGACCGGGATCGCCGCCACGCTTGCAAAGATCGAGGGGGTGGGAGAGGTAGAAGTCCTGCTGTCGGAAAACGGCGCCGTAGTCGTATGTCAGGGCGCGGACGACGCTTCCGTATGCCTGCGTATTTCCCGGGCTGTGCGGTGCTATACCGGCCTTGGCGCCGATAAGGTGGAAATTTTCAAAATGGAATGAAAACGGAGGGAAAAGCATTGAGAAGGAATCTGAAACGGAACATCGTCATCGCGGCGGTGCTGGTATTTGTGGGCGCGGCGGTATACCTGAACTGGTCGTATAACAGCCGCTGGGGCAAGGCGGACGCGGCTATGGCCGCCGCAGAGGACGCGGCCATGACCGCGGCGGAGGAGGAATATCTCGCCGCCTCCGCCACAACGGATCGGACTGCGGTCAACTCCGCGTATTTTGATCAGGCGCGGCTGACGCGCCAGTCCTCGCGGGACGAGGCGCTGGAGCTGCTGGAAATGGCCTGCGCCGAGGAGACGGCCTCGCAGGACGTGATAGACGAGTCCATGCGTCAGATAAACACCATGGCGGCCTGGAACCTTCAGGAGACGCTTTTGGAAAATGAACTGCTGGCGAAGGATTTTGCGGACTGCGTGGTCTTTATAACCGACGACGGCGTGACCGTGACCGTGCCCGCGCCGCTGGAGGGGCTGACGGAGAGCCAGGTCGCGCAGATAACGGACGCGGTCGTCTCCAACACGGATTTTACGGCCACGGCGCTCAATATCATTGAGGTGTCGGAACAATAAGCGTTTTTTTGCTCTTTTCTTTTTACCGGCTGTGTGCTATAATATGACATACGGCATATATGCTTTGCCTGCACTATAAATCGGGAGGTGCCGGTCGATGGCGGAAAACTACATCACAAAGCAGGAAGAAAAGGGCACTGTGAATATTTCGGAGGACGTAATCGCCGTTATGGTGAGCGCGGCCGTTTCCGAGGTGGACGGCGTGGCCGGATTCGGCAGCGCCACGACGCCGGAGCTTGTCGAGCTTTTCGGCAGAAAGACATCTACAAAAGGGCTGAAAATACGCTTTATCGAGGATAAGATCACCATTGACGTGATGGTGAATGTGCGTCTTGGCGGCAGCATCACGGATATCGCCGTTCACGTGCAGGACGCCGTATGCCGCGAGGTCGAGTCTGTCACGGGCATGAGCGCGGTCGTAAACGTCCATGTCACGGGCGTTGCCTTCGACAAATAAAAGAAAACAAAAGATCGGAGCCCCCAAGAGGGGCTCCTCATTGTATCGGCGGGGCGGACAGGCTCCGCCCGGGGAGTGAGCGAATATGACGAGAACAGCAGCGCGGGAGATCGCTGTCCAGCTTGGCTATGCCGTGGCCGTCACGGGGCAGGAGCCGGAGGCCGTAGTGGAGAGCTTTTTTGAGCCGGAGCATTACGCCACCATGGCGGAGGAGAACGAGCTTTATAAGGCCGAACCCTCCGATGCGGCGAGGGCTTTTATCACAGAGAGCGTCACGGGCGTTACGCGCCGGCGGGAGGAGCTCGACGGGTATATCGGGAAATACTCCAAGGGCTGGCGCACGGAGCGCATTTCCCGCAGCGCCGCAGCGGTCCTGCGTCAGGCTATGTATGAGATACTGTACATGCCTGACGTGCCGCCCGCCGCGTCCATGAACGAGGCGGTGGAGCTTTCCAAGGGCTATGAGGGCGCGGATGTCGTGGCATTCATAAACGGCGTTCTGGGCGGCTTTTACCGCAGTGAGGTGCTTTGCGGGGAAGAGACGGGAAAGGACGGCGGCCATGGATGAAGCGGCGCTGACCGTATCCCAGCTCAACGCCCACATGAAAGCGCTGGTGGATGCAGACCCCCGGCTTTCGCGCGTAGCGGTGCGCGGGGAGCTGTCCAACTACAAGATCTATCCTTCCGGCCATCATTACTTTACGATGAAGGACGCGGAATCGAGCCTCAAATGCGTGATGTTCCGTTCAAGCGCCTCAAAGCTCCGCTTCCGGCCGGAAAGCGGCATGTCCGTCACGGCTGCCGGGCGGGTGTCGGTTTACCCGCGGGACGGGGCTTATCAGCTCTATGTCTCCGACCTCATGCCGGAGGGGCAGGGCGACCTGCAGGTCGCCTTCGAGCAGCTCAAGGCAAAGCTTGCCGCCGAGGGCCTGTTTGACCCGGCGCACAAAAAGCCGCTCCCGCCGTTTCCCCGGCGGGTCGCCGTCATCACGAGCGGCGCGGGCGCGGCGGTACACGACATCATCCGCGTTTTGGGAAAACGCTGGCCGGCGGCAAAGATCATTGTTCTTCCCGTGCGAGTGCAGGGCGCGGAAGCGCCGCCGGAGATCGTCGGGGCTATCCGCTACGCAAACCGCTGGAAGGTGGCGGAGCTCATCATTACGGGACGCGGCGGCGGCTCGATGGAGGATCTGTGGGCCTTTAACGACGAGCGCGTCGCCCGCGCGATATATGACTCGGAGATACCCGTTATCTCCGCCGTGGGCCACGAGCCGGATGTGACCATCGCGGATTATGTGGCGGACAGGCGCGCGGCTACGCCGTCTAACGCGGCGGAGCTTGCCGCGCCGGAGCGCGAGGACGTGCGCGCCCTTATGGGGCGGGACGCCGCCCGTATGCAGCAGGCCATGCGGAAAAAGCTGGACTTTCTTGCCGGCCGCCTTGCGGATCTGTCGCAGCGGCCGGTGCTGGCCGACCCGGAGGTCTATCTCGGCGCGAAACGCATGGCGCTCGACTATGCGGTGACGGCGCTGTGCGCCGCGGGGGAAAAGACGACGGCGGCCTGCCGCCGCCGGTATGTAGAGCTGGCGGCAAAGCTCGACGCGCTCAGCCCCTTGCGCGTCCTGTCGCGGGGCTATTCCATCGCGGAAAAGGACGGCGCGGCCATCAAAAGCGTAAAGGACGTTCAAAAGGGCGATAAAATAACAGTAAAGCTGGCCGGGGGAGCGCTCGGCTGCGCGGTGGAGGATATCGAATATGGCGGAGAATACAGCGGAAAAAAGCTTTGAACAGTCGCTGGCGCGGCTGGAGGAGATCGTAAAATTGCTGGAAAAGGGCGACGCCCCTCTGGCGGAAAGTCTGGGTCTGTTTGAAGAGGGCGCGGGACTTATCCGCTCCTGCGGGGAACTGCTGGAAAAGGCGGAGCAAAAGGTCGTCCAGCTCAAAAAAGGCGAGGACGGCGCGCCGCAGGAGCTTCCCTTTGAATGAGAGCATGAGCGGGCGCTTCGAGCGCTACAAGGCTCTGATCGACGATGCGCTTTTTGCGTCCTTTGCGCCGGAGGGCGACGGGGCGGACGGCCTGCGCCGGGTCATGAGATACAGCCTGGAGGCGGGCGGCAAGCGCATCCGCCCCGTACTGTGCCTTGAGTTTTGCCGCGTCTGCGGCGGCGATCCCGCAAGGAGCCTGCCGGTGGCGTGCGGCGTGGAGATGCTCCATACATACAGCCTTATCCATGACGACCTGCCCTGCATGGACGACGACGACGAGCGCCGGGGCCGCCCCTCGTGCCACAAAGCCTTTGGCGAGGCGTCGGCGGTGCTGGCGGGCGACTGCTTGCAGGCCGAGGCGTTTTCTTCCGTCTGCCGGGCGGATATCGGGCAGGCGGAGCGTTTCCGCTGCTGCGAGATATTATCCCGCGCCGCGGGCGTTTCCGGCATATGCGGCGGGCAGCATATGGACTTAAGCGGCGCGGATCAAAAGACGGATACCCTTCTGGCCGCCGACAGAGGGAAAACGGCGGCGCTCATGGGCGCTGCCTGCGCCATGGGCGCGGCGTCCGCCGGGGCGGATGCCGATGCGGTAAAAGCGGCGGAGGATTTCGGCGCCGCGCTCGGCATGGCGTTCCAGTGCCGGGACGATATGCTGGACGGGGACGGCCTTTGCGCCCTTCTCGGGAAAACGGCGTGCGCGTCGCTGGCGCAGGAATATACGCGGAAGGCGCTGGCGCTTCTGGATCGGTTTGAAGATACCGATTTTCTGCGCGAATTGACGGCCCGATTATGCGAGAGAGCGGCATAGAGGGCGACATAATATTCAAAAAACATGAAAAATATGAATAATATGCAGAATACGTCTTGAAAAACAGGGCGTATTCTGTTATTATAATGGGACTTCTTTGTATATGAGGTCATTTATATATATGATTCATCTGAACGAAATACAGGGGCCCGGCGACCTGCGGGACATGAGCCGCGAGGAGCTGGACGCGCTTTGCGGGGAGATACGGGGCTTCCTTGTGCGTACGCTGTCGAAAACCGGGGGGCATCTGGCCTCGAACCTCGGCGCGGTGGAACTGACGGTGGCGCTGCACCGCGTATACGACACGGCCAGAGATCGCCTTGTGTTCGACGTCGGCCACCAGTGCTATACCCACAAAATACTCACCGGGCGTATGGCCGGTTTTGAACATTTCCGGGAAATAGGCGGTATGTCCGGCTTCCCGAAGCCGAATGAGAGCGTCCACGACGCCTTTATCGCCGGCCACGCTTCAAACTCTGTTTCCGTGGCGCTTGGCATGGCGCGCGCGCGGACGGCGCTGGGAGAGGATTACGACGTGGTCGCCGTTATCGGCGACGGGGCGTTAAACGGCGGCATGGCTTTTGAAGGGCTTTCCGATGCCGGACACAGCGGCGAGCCGATCGTTATCGTCTTGAACGACAACGGCATGTCCATCAGCCGGGGCGTCGGCGGCCTTGCGGATATGCTCAGCCGTATGCGCACGCGCCCGGAATACATAAATTTCAAGCGCTGGTACCGCAAGGTGTTCGCCGCCCGCGTGCCGTTTCTCTATAAAATCACCCACGGCATAAAGCGGTGGATAAAAGAGCGCGTTATACAGGAAAATATCTTTGACGATCTGGGCTTTGAATATCTCGGGCCCATTGACGGTCACGATATCGGGAAGATCGAAGCCGCCCTGCGATGGGCAAAGGCGCAGCAGAAGCCGTGCTTTGTCCACGTCATAACCAAAAAGGGGCAGGGCTATCTCCCGGCGGAACGCGCGCCGGAGCTTTTCCACGGCGTCGGCGCGTTCGATCTGCAAAGCGGTCTGCCGACCGACACGAAAGACGATTTTTCCGCCGTCTTTGGCCGGACGCTTGCGGAAATTGCCGCGGAGGACGGGCGCGTCGTCGCCATCACGGCGGCCATGCGGGAGGGCACCGGCCTTGTGGACTTTCAGAAACGATACCCCGACCGCTTCTTCGACGTCGGCATCGCCGAGGAGCACGCCGTCGCTATGGCCGGCGGCATGGCCGCGCAGGGGCTTATCCCGGTGTTCGCGGTGTATTCGAGCTTTTTTCAGCGGAGCTACGATATGCTCATCCACGATATATCGCTTATGGATCTGCACGCGGTCTTTGCCGTGGATCGGGCGGGCATCGTCGGAAAGGACGGGCAGACCCATCAGGGCGCGTTCGACGTGGCTTACCTGTCGACCGTGCCCGGCATGACGATTTATGCCCCGTCCAGCTTTTCCGAGCTTCAGACTATGCTCCGCCGGGCGGTTCTGGAGGACACCGGCCCTGTGGCTGTGCGCTATCCCCGCGGCGGGGAAAATTTTCACGGGAATATGGCGGACGGGCCTTGCGTCCTTATGCGGGAGGGCAAGGACGCGACCATCGCCGCTTACGGCGGCGAGGTGTTTTTCGCAATGGAGGCGGCGCGGCTGCTTGAGGGGCAGGGCGTCATGGCGGAGGTCGTGAAGATAAACCGTCTGGCGCCGCTTGACGCGTCGCTTATCGAGCGCTCCGTGGAAAAAACGGGGGTCCTTGTCGTGCCGGAGGACGTGTGCCGGGCCGGGGGCATGGGCGAGCGGATACTCGCCGCTCTGGCTGTGGCGGGCGTGTCTCTGCGGGCGGCAAAGCTTGTGGATCTCGGCGACGGCATTTTGGAAAACGGCGCGCCGGAGGATCTGCGGAAAATGAAGGGGCTTGACGGCGAGGGCATCGCCGAAGCCGTCAGGGGGGCAGTCGATGCAAAAAGCAAGGCTTGACCAACGGGTGTTTGAGCTTGGGCTGGCCGAAAGCCGGGAAAGGGCCAAGGCTCTCGTTATGGCCGGAAGCGTGTATGTCGGCGGCGAAAAGCAGACAAAGCCCGGCGCGCCCGTTTCGGAAAGCGCCGTTATCGAGGTGAAGGGGGACAGGCTCCCCTTTGTCAGCCGCGGCGGGCTGAAGCTGCAAAAGGCGCTGGACGAGTTTTCCATCGACCCGGACGGCTTTGTTTGCATCGACTGCGGCGCGTCCACCGGCGGGTTCACAGACTGCCTTTTGCAGCGCGGCGCGAAAAGGGTCTATGCTGTGGACGTTGGCTACGGCCAGCTCGCCTGGCGTCTTCGGTGCGACGGGCGCGTGACCGTCATGGAGCGCACAAACGCCCGCAGCCTTACGCCGGATATGTTTTCGGAACGGATGGATATGGCGGTCATGGATATGTCCTTTATATCCCTGCGCCTCGTGCTCCCGGCCGTCCGGGCGCTGCTCGCGGACGGGGGGCAGGCCGTGTGCCTTGTAAAGCCCCAATTCGAGGCGGGACGGGAAAAGGTCGGGAAAAAAGGCGTGGTGCGCGATCCCGCCGTCCACCGGGAGGTGCTGGAGGATTTCATCGGGGCGCTGGGGCCCGTGGGATTTTCCCTTGCGGGGCTCACGTATTCCCCTGTCCGCGGCCCGGAGGGCAACATCGAATATCTCGCGTGGCTGAAGGTCGGGGGAGAGAGTATCGAGGCCGACTGCGCGGATGTGGTAAGCCGATCCCATGCGGCGCTCGAGCGCTGAAGCATCAGGAGGGACGCTATGAAGCGTGTTGTGTTGTGTCCCAATGTCCAGAGGGACGAGAATCTTTCCTGTACTCTGCAGGTCAGGGAAATGCTCCGTCAGGCGGGATATGAGGTCGTTGTGTCGCCGGTCTACGGCGTCGTGCCGGGACTGGACGCGATAGAGCTTCCTCAGGCGCTGGAGGGGGCGTCGCTGCTTGTCGCCTTTGGGGGAGACGGGACCATCCTGCATCTGGCTCCGCGGGTAATGACGCATTCCGTGCCGCTGGTAGGCGTGAACCTCGGTCATAAGGGGTTCCTTACGGAGCTTGACGGAGCCAGCGTCGACCGGGTGCTCGACGCCGCCGCGGGGGAATACGATATCGTGCCGCGCATGATGCTGGACGTGGAGCTCGTCCGGGACGGGCGCAGGATATTTTTCGATACGGCGCTCAACGAGGCGCTCATTTCCGGCATCGTCCAGAACGTGAGGCTGACAGCGCTGGGAGACGGCGAGCGGATCCTCGCCTTTTCCGGGGACGGGATCATCGTGTCCTCACCCACGGGCTCCACGGCCTATTCCATGTCCGCCGGAGGCCCTCTCGTGGAGCCGGGGGCGGAAAACATCATTTTAACGCCCATCTGCGCCCATATGCTGGCGGCACGCTCCTTTGTCCTCACGCCGGAGCGCGTCGTAACGGTACGGCCGCTGGATCTGGAGGCGGATAAGCGCTGCATCCTGTCTGCGGACGGACGGGGCATGACGGATTTGAAAAACGGCGACGAGGTCGTCGTGAAAAAATCCAAGTACAAGCTGTATTTCGCGCATCTTGGAACCAAGAGCTTTTACGAAACAGCTTTTGAAAAACTGGGGGAAAGACAATGAAAAATGCGAGGCAGGCCGTGATCCTGGAAATCATCGCGGAGCAGGATATCGAAACGCAGAGCCAGCTTCTGGAGGCTTTGCAGGATCGGGGCGTCATAAGCACGCAGGCTACCGTGTCCCGCGACATCCGCGAGCTGCGGCTGGTAAAGGAGGTGTCGCCCGATGGGAAGTACCGCTATGCCCCGGCGGGGCAGGATGAGTCCTCCGACGCCTCCCGGCGGATGCAGGAGATTTTCCGCGAGGGCTGCATCGGCTTCGACCATGCGCTGCATACCGTCGTCATCCGCACGCTTCCGGGGCTCGCATCGGCTGTCTGCGGCGCCATAGACGCCATGTGGGACGAGAACATCCTCGGCACCGTAGCCGGGGATGATACGGGCGTTCTCATCATGCGCAACGCCGCGGCTGCGGAGCGGCTGTGCATGCAGCTTCGCCGCACTTATAAACGATAAGAGAGGTCGATACCAATGCTCAAAAGTCTCCACATCGAAAATATCGCGGTGGTGGAACGAGCGGATGTGGATTTCCGCGCAGGGCTGAACGTCCTGACCGGCGAGACCGGCGCGGGCAAATCCATCATTATCGACGCGCTTTATGCCGTTACCGGAGGCCGGACGAGCCGGGAGCTCGTGCGCTCCGGGGCGGAAAAAGCCCTTGCCTCGGCGGTGTTTGACGCGGAGGGGACGGAGGACTGGTGCGCCCGGGCCGGCATCGACCCGGAGGATGGGGAGCTCATCGTCCAGCGGACGGTTTCCGCGGACGGAAAAAGCGCCTGCCGCGTAAACGGCGTGCCTGTGACGGCGGCGCAGCTTCGCGCTCTGGGCGCGCTGACGGTGGATATCCACGGCCAGAACGATGGCCGCCGGCTTCTTGACGAGAGCCGTCATATCGACTATCTGGACGCATTTGCCGGAGCGTCCGGGGAGATGGACGCCTATCGCGCCGCCTATACCGCGTACATGGAAAATGAGCGGGAAATAGCCCGCCTGAGTCTGGACGACGAGACGCGCGCCCGTCTGGCGGAGAGCCTGAGCTATCGGGTGCAGGAGCTGGAAAAGGCGGAGCTGAAGGAGGGCGAGGAGGCGGAGCTGGAGGCAAGATCCGAGCTTCTGCGGAACAGCGAGCGGCTCCGGGAGGCCGTCGGCGGGGCTTACGAGGCTCTGTACGGCGGCGATGTGTCCGCGTTCGGCCTGACAGGGGAAGCGGCGGGATACCTGTCCCGCGCCGCCGGGTGGAGCGAGGAGCTTGCCGAGGCGGAGCGCTCCGTCCGCGAGGCGCTGGGCCTTCTGGAGGACGCCGCCGAGCGCGTCCGGGATTTTCGGGAAAGGCTCGATTTTTCGCCGGAGGAATTTGACCGCGTGGAGAGCCGGCTCGCGCTTTTGCGGCGGCTGGAAAAGCGGTTTTCCGCAGGGGACGAGGCCGCCCTGCTCGCGCTTTACGACGAGTCGAAAATGCGCCTGTCGGAGCTTGAAGACAGCGGCGAGGCGCTGGAGGGCCTGTATAAAAAGCGCGAGGAGCTGAAGGCCCGGTGCGTTAAAGCCGCCGGGGCTCTGTCCGAGGCGCGGCGGGCCGCGGCGGAGCGGCTTGCAAAGCGCGTCCGGCGGGAGCTTGCGGAGCTTTCCATGCCGTCAGTGCGGTTTGAAACGGGCATCGCGCCCATAGGCGGCGAACCGGGCTTCGGGCCGAAAGGCGCGGACGAGGTCGTGTTCCGCATGAGCGCCAACGCCGGGGAAGCGCCGGGGCGCGTTTCCCGCATCGCTTCCGGCGGCGAGCTAAGCCGCATCATGCTGGCGCTGAAGACCGTTTTCGGGGAAAACGACCCTGTCCCCACGGCGGTGTTCGATGAGATAGACGCCGGCGTTTCCGGCGTGGCGGCGAGCCGGGTGGGGGAGAAGCTTTCCGGCATCGGGCGCAAGCGTCAGGTGCTGTGCGTCAGCCACCTGCCCCAGATAGCGGCCATGGCCGACGCCCAGTACTGCATCGAAAAACAGGAACGCGGCGGCCGGACGTATACCACCGTTCGCGAGCTCGACCGGGAAGGGCGGCGGCGGGAGATCGCGCGTCTTGCCGGCGGCGACAATATAACGGAGCTCACGCTGGCGTCAGCGGAGGAGCTTCTCGCGGCGGCGGATGTCTGGAAAGCGGCAAACGCCGGGAAATAAAAAAACGACCGCCGGTTAAGGCGGATAAAGGAGATATGTACATGACTTTATACGACGAGCTTGTTGCCCGCGGGCTGATTGCTCAGGTGACGGACGAGGAAGAAATAAAGCGGCTGATAAACGAGGGGAAAGCCACGTTTTACATTGGCTTTGACTGCACGGCGGACAGCCTGACGGCGGGGCATTTCATGGTGCTGACATTTATGAAGCGCCTGCAAATGGCGGGCAATAAGCCTATCGCGCTTATCGGCGGCGGCACCACGATGATCGGCGATCCCTCCGGGAGGACGGATATGCGGAAGATGCTCACCAGAGAGGACATTGACCACAATGCCGCCTGCTTTAAGCGCCAGATGGAGCGGTTCATCGACTTTTCCGACGGCAAGGCGCTGATGATAAACAACGCCGACTGGCTGCTCGACCTCAACTATGTCGAGCTTCTCCGGGAGGTGGGCGCGTGCTTTTCCGTCAACAACATGCTGCGCGCCGAGTGCTATAAGCAGCGCATGGAAAAGGGTCTGAGCTTTCTGGAATTCAACTACATGATTATGCAGTCCTATGACTTTTACTACCTTTTCCGGCACTACGGCTGCAACATGCAGTTCGGCGGCAACGACCAGTGGAGCAACATGCTCGGCGGCACGGAGCTCATCCGACGCAAGCTGGGAAAGGACGCCCACGCCATGACCATCACGCTTCTGACAGACTCGCAGGGCCGGAAGATGGGGAAAACCGCCGGGAACGCCGTCTGGCTCGACCCGGAAAGGACCTCGCCCTATGATTTCTACCAGTACTGGCGGAACGTGGACGACGCCGACGTCATAAAGTGCATCCGTATGCTGACGTTTTTGCCGCTGGAGCAGATAGACGAGATGGCTCGGTGGAAGGACGCCCAGCTCAATACCGCCAAGGAAATACTGGCCTATGAGCTTACGAAGCTCGTCCACGGCGAGGAAGAGGCGCAAAAGGCTCAGTCCGCCGCCAGGACGCTTTTCGGTTCAGGCAGCGCGGCGGAAATGCCCGTGACGGAGATTTCGGAGGAGGATCTCGTTGACGGCGGGGCGGATATAAAGGCGCTTCTTGTAAGGGCGGGGCTTTGCAAGTCGAATTCCGAGGCCCGGCAGAACATCACGCAGGGCGGCGTATCCCTGAACGGCGAGAGGGTGACGGACATCTATCTTTCCGTGCCCGCCGCCGCGCTGCGGGAGGGCGTTTTGCTCAGGCGCGGCAAGAAAAGCTTTGCAAAAATCGTTTTGAAATAACGGTTTTTTGCGAAATTCGTATTGACATCATCCATTTAAAGTAATACAATCTATAAGGCTTGTCCCGTGCGCCCGCACGGGGCAGACACATAAAAAAACAAGGAAAGGACAAACAAAATGAAGAAACTTCTTGCACTTCTGCTCGCGATGGCCATGGTTTTCGCCCTGTGCGCGTGCAGCAGCTCTGACGGCGATACCGCCGACGAGCCCGAAACCGAGGCTGCGGAGGAAGCCGCTGAGGACGCGGCGGAGCCCGCCGAGGATGACGCCGCCGAGGAACAGACCGGTGACGGCGTGGTCTACAACATCGGCATTTGCCAGCTTCTGGAGCACGAGGCTCTTGATTTGGCCACCGAGGGCTTTATGGACGCGCTGGAGGAGCTTCTGGGCGACAGCGTGACCTTCGACTATCAGAATGCTCAGGGCGAGGTCGCCAACTGCGCGACTATCGTCAACGGCTTTGTGGCCGATGATGTGGATCTGATCCTGGCAAACGCCACGTCGCCTCTGCAGGCTGCCGCCGCCGCTACCAGCACCATCCCCATTCTGGGCACCTCCATCACCCACTACGGCACCGCTCTGGATATCCCCGAGGATGAATGGACCGGCGCCACCGGCACCAACATCTCCGGCACCTCCGACCTTGCTCCGCTTGACGGACAGGCCGAATCGCTTGCCGAGCTTTGCCCGGTGGAGAGCTATCCGAACGTAGGCATCCTGTACTGCTCTGCCGAGGCCAACTCCGTTTATCAGTCCACTGTGATCTCCGGCTATCTGACCGATATGGGCTACAACGTCACGGAATACACCTTTGCCGACTCCAACGACATCGCTTCCGTCACCACCAATGCCTGCGAGAATTGCGACGTCCTCTATGTCCCCACCGATAACACCGCCGCCGACAACACCTCTGTCATTGACAATATCGCGCTGCCTGCCGGCGTCCCCGTGATCGCGGGCGAGGAGAGCATCTGCGCCGGCTGCGGCATCGCCAGCCTGTCCATCAGCTACTATGACATCGGCTACAAGACCGGCGAGATGGCCTATGACATCCTTGTGAACGGCGCCGATATTTCCACGATGGAGATCGAGTTCGCGCCCCAGTTCACCAAGGAGTATGTGGCCGAGCGCTGCGAGACTCTGGGCATTACCGTCCCCGACGACTACACGGCTATTGCGATCGCCGCCGAGGAGTGATCCCCGATTAAATGCGAAAATGCGGGAAAAGGGCTTTCCTTTCCCGCATTTTTTTGATACAATAGTAATATCTATGCGTACTGAAAGGCGGAGGTTTTTTGGAATGAGCATTATATCCCTGCTGAACGCGCTTCCCGGCGCTTGTGCTCAGGGCATTATCTGGGGCATCATGGCCATCGGCGTTTACATCACCTATAAGATACTGGATGTTGCCGACCTGACGGTGGACGGCACCATGGCTCTCGGCGGCGCGGTCTGCGTCGTTATGATGACAAACGGCTATTCCGTTTGGCTCGCGCTTTTATGCGCGTTTCTGGCCGGTATGCTGGCCGGACTGGTTACGGGTATCTTCCATACATTCATGGGCATCCCGGTGATTTTGGCGGGCATCCTGACGCAGCTCGGGCTCTACTCCATAAACCTCCGCATCCTCGGCATCGGCACGTCGGCGGGCACGGCCAGCAACCTGACCATCAGCGTTGACAAATATAACCTGCTGCTGTCCCTGCGGAACGTGCGGACGATCGCGCTGAACAATCCCATTCTGGTGGGGCTCATATTCCTTCTCGTTTTGATTGCGGTCATGTACTGGTTTTTCGGCACGGAGCTTGGCTGTTCGCTCCGGGCAACCGGCGCAAACGGCGACATGAGCCGCGCGCAGGGCATCAACACTAGCTTCAACAAGGTCTTGGGGCTGATGCTCTCCAACGGCATCGTGGCGCTGTCCTCCGCGCTGTACGCGCAGTATCAGGGCTTTGCCGACGTCAACATGGGCCGCGGCGCGATTGTCATCGGTCTGGCCGCCGTAATCATCGGCGAGGTGATATTTGGCAAGATTTTCCGCAATTTCGCGCTGAAGCTTCTGGCCGTGGCGCTGGGCGCCGTCATCTATTATCTGGTCATTCAGGTGGTTCTGTGGCTGGGGCTCAACTCCTCCGACCTCAAGCTCCTGTCCGCCATTATCGTGGCTGTATTCCTCGCCATACCCTATTGGAAGGGGAAATATTTCATCTCCTCCCGGAAAGGAGAGAAGAACCATGCTTGAGATGCGTGATGTTTACAAAACCTTCAACCCCGGCACGGTAAACGAAAAACGGGCCCTGAACGGCATATCCCTTACGCTCCGGGAGGGTGATTTCGTCACCGTCATCGGCTCCAACGGCGCGGGGAAATCCACCGCGCTCAACGCCATTGCGGGCGTCTGGCCGATAGACAGCGGCTCCATCATCATCGACGGGCAGGACGTGACCGGCCTTGCCGAGCACAAGCGGGCAAAATACCTTGGCCGCGTGTTTCAGGACCCCATGACCGGCACCGCCGCCACCATGGAGATACAGGAAAACCTTGCCCTTGCGAAGCGGCGCGGGGAAAAGCGCACGCTCCGTCCCGGCATCACAAAGGCCGAGCGCGAGGAATACAGGGCGCTTCTCGCGACCCTGGATCTGGGGCTTGAAAACCGCCTGACCGCCCGCGTGGGCCTGCTCTCCGGCGGCCAGCGCCAGGCGCTGACGCTCCTGATGGCGACGCTCCGAAAGCCGAAGCTCCTGCTTCTGGACGAGCACACCGCCGCCCTCGACCCCAAGACGGCGGAAAAGGTTCTCGCCGCCACGGACAGGATTATCGCGGAAAACCATCTCACGGCGTTTATGGTCACGCACAATATGCGCGACGCCATCGCCCACGGGGATCGGCTTATCATGATGAACGAGGGAAAGATCATTTATGATGTCTCCGGCGAGGAAAAAAAGCGGCTGACCATAGAAGACCTGCTGAACCGCTTTGCCGAGGTCGGCGGCGAGGTGAGCGACAGCGCCCTGCTGTCGTGACCGCATAAAAAAACACATCCCCGAGGGAAGCAATTCCCCCGGGGTATTTTTTTGCTGTTTTCGCGGGGATGGGCACAGAATTTTGGAACGGCGGAAACCCGACAATACAGGCGTTTCAAAACAGCGCAGCGACATTGACAGTGGTCATTTGCCAATGCTATAATGCCGGTATGAGAATTTATATTCTGACCGGGAGGAATGAAAGCATGAAGACCATTTGGGGAAAGAGCCTGTCTGCGTTTCTCGCCCTGACCATGTGCCTGTCGCTGCTCAGCGGCGCGGCGCTTGCCGACGGGGAAGCGGAAACGGACGAGACAGCAGTCGAAGAAGCTGTCGAGACGGAAGAGCCTGTTGAAGCAGAGACTGTCGAAACAGAAGTCCCCGCAGAGACGGAAGAAGCTGTCAAGACAGAACAGCCAGAAGAAACGGAGGAACCCGTCGTAACGGAGGAACCCGCAGAGACGGAGAAACCTGTCGAAGCGGAGAAACTATCCGAAGCGGCAGCCGTCTCTGTTGAAGCGTCGAACGCCGACACGACCGCCTCCGGCACCTGCGGCGACAATCTCACCTGGACGCTGGAAAACGGCACACTGACCATCTCCGGCACCGGCGCGATGGATGATTGGTTGTCAAACATTACACCGACCCCATGGTACGACTATAGAACCAGCATAACCAGCGTAACGATAGGAAGCGGCGTGACGACCATCGGCGATTGGGCCTTTTACGACTGCACGAGCCTTACGAGCGTGACGATCCCGGCCGGCGTGACGGAGATCGGCTTCCTAGCCTTTTTCTGCTGCACGGGCCTGATGGCAATAACCGTAGCCGACGGGAACGAAAATTACAGCTCTGCGGACGGCGTATTGTTCAACAAGGCAAAAACAACGTTGATCTGCTGCCCGGCCAGGAAGGGCGGGAGCTATACGATCCCGGACAGCGTGACGAGCATCGGCAATGATGCCTTTTACAAGTGCACGAGCCTTACAAGCGTGACGATCCCGGCCAGCGTGACGGCCATCAGAGACAGTGCCTTTGCCTACTGCACGGGCCTTACAAGCGTGACGATCCCGGCCGGCGTGACGGAGATCGGCTTCAACGTCTTTGCCTGCTGCACGGGCCTGAAAAGCGTGACGATCCCAGACGGCGTGACGGTTATCGGACAAAGTGCCTTTTGGCGCTGCGACAGCCTTACGAGCGTGACGATCCCGGACAGTGTGACGGAGATTGGTAGCTATGCCTTTTGCGGCTGCACGAGCCTGACGAGTGTGACCATCCCGGACAGTGTTACGACAATCGGCGACGGGGCCTTTTGGAACTGCAATAAACTGACGGGCGTGGAGATACCGAAGAGCGTGACGGCCATCGGCGGCTATGCCTTTTACGGCTGTACGAGCCTTATGAGCGTGGAGATCCCGTCCAGCGTGACAAGTATCGGCGAAGAGGCCTTTAAAGGCTGCACGGGTCTGACGGCAATAACCGTAGCCGACGGGAACGAAAATTACAGCTCTGCGGACGGCGTATTGTTCAACAAGGCAAAAACAACGTTGATCTGCTGCCCGGCCAGGAAGAGCGGGAGCTATACAATCCCGGTCGGTGTGACGAGTATCGGCGAATGGGCCTTTTACGAATGCACGGGCCTGAAAAGCGTGACGATAGGCAGCGGCGTGGCGGCCATCGGCGAATACGCTTTTTTCAACTGTACAAGCCTAGCGAGCGTAACGATCCCGGACAGTGTAGCATCTATTGGCGACGATGCCTTTTACAGCTGCACGGGCCTGACGGATGTATATTACGGCGGGTCGGAAACCGACTGGGCGGCTATCAGCATTGGAAACTATAACACCCGTCTCACCAACGCGACGATCCACTACAATTCCACGGGGCCGGATACTTCCACCGGGACGGATACGGGCACTGTCACTGTCTACAACACAGGCTGTGATAAAAACATATCGTTCGACTGGGATATAAACGCGCTGATAGACATTGGCGGCTATGACAACAATGTGGCGTTGGCGGGCATTCTGTTGTCCTGCGAGATATATCAGTGCGATGATTCTACAGACGCAATCGAAGCGGCGTTTGATTCCCTGCATTTGATAGACGGCGAGTATGGCATAAACTATTTGAACGGGAAGACGAGGATAGCTGTCGGCTTCAAACAGATCCAACGGGACGGAGAGACCTATAACATCATAACGGCCGTCGCAAGGGGAACCAGTGGCGGCTTCAATGACGGCGATATGACTGACTTGTTTACGGATATCTTTACCTTCGGTTTTAAGGTAAGGGCTAACAATATGGTAGGATTGATCGAGGAGGTGCTTTCACACAACGGCATTTCTTTAACCGACCCCAACAACCGCTTTTTCCTGACCGGGCACAGCTTGGGCGGAGCTGCGGCAAACGCCGCCGCGGCAAGCCTGCTCGAGTCCGGGGTCTCCGTTGATAATCTGGCGTGCTATACCTTTGCGAGTCCCTTTACTACTCTGGACAATAATCATCAGGACGCAAATATATTCAACATCATTGACAGCAAAGACCCGGTTCCTACCGTCGGGCAGGATACCAGCACCGGGCTCATGCACGCCATCGGCGGCACGAGGTACGGCAAGGATATAATTCTGGCGCGGGACAGCTCCTTTGCTGCGGCTTGGTATGACATCAAGGGAGAAGATTGGATAGAAGTAAGCAACGCTTTTCAAGCGGAAGGCTCTACGGCAGCCAATTTGGGTTTGGCGGTCACGTGTGCGGTTATGGTAGGAAATCCCCTCCACTATCATCAAAAAGAAGCTTATCTGGCTCATGTTTTGGCGGAGAAGGTCACTTATTCCGGCAGGAGAGCCTATAAGGCCTACAGGATTTGCTGCCCGGTAGACGTTGCAGTGTATGATTCACAGGACACGCTTGTGGCCGAAATTGTGGACAACGAGGTTGTTCTTGCAGGCAACGAGGAAGTTATCGCGGCTGTACTGAATGAGGAGAAGTACATAGAAATAACCAATGACGAGGAATACCATATAGAAATCACGGGTACAGACGACGGAACCATGGAATACACCGTTGCGTCGTTTGACGGAGATACAATCGCGACGGCGACAAAGACCTTTTCTG
Source organism: uncultured Oscillospiraceae bacterium (assembly GCA_964516625.1). GTDB lineage: Bacteria > Bacillota > Clostridia > Oscillospirales > Oscillospiraceae > CAJOIG01. The sequence continues at coordinate 32,227 of CAZEXC010000004.1, forward strand.
ATGTCAGCGTAACCGACGGTAAACAGTTCGTGTCCTACGCTGCCGAGGATATCACCGTCCCGGACACTCAATTGTATGTGGTGAATGACGAGGAGACAGCAATCTCGGAGGTTATGGAAGATGGCACGGAGATCTCACTCCTGCTTGGAGACGTGACAGGGGACGGCGTGATAAATGTCAACGACGTTATGATGCTGTTCCAGTACGCGAACAAGCAGACGAGCACGCTGGCTCATGCTGCGGCGGCGGATGTGACGGGGGACGGCGTCATAAACGTCAACGACGTGATGCGCCTGTTCCAGTATGCGAATAAGCAGATAACCTCACTGTAAAAAGGAGAAAAGGGAAATGAAAAAGATTCTCAGCCTGCTCCTCGCCCTGGCGCTGTGCCTGTCGCTGGTTAGCGTCGCGGCGCTTGCCGACGGGGAAGCGGAAACGGACGAGACGGCAGTCGAAGAAGCTGTCGAGACGGAAGAGCCTGTTGAAGCAGAGACTATCGAAACAGAAATCCCCGCAGAAACGGAAGAAGCTGTCGTGACGGAGGAACCCGCAGAGACGGAGAAACCCGTCGAAGCGGAGGAACCTGCCGAAGCAGAAGCACCCGTCGAAGCGGAAAAACTATCCGAAGCGGCAGCCGTCTCTGTTGAAGCGTCGAACGCCGACACGACCGCCTCCGGCACCTGCGGCAGCAATCTCACATGGACGCTGGACAGCGAGGGAACGCTAACTATCAGCGGCACGGGCGCGATGACGGATTGGACATCTTCTTCATCCATCCCATGGTATAGTTATCGCAGCTCCATTACCAGTGTGGTCATTGGAAGCGGCGTGACGACCATCGGTAGTAGTGCCTTTTCCAACTGCACGAGCCTTACGAGCGTGACAATCCCGGACGGTGTGACGAGTATCGGCGAATGGGCCTTTGCATGGTGCACGGGCCTTGAAAGCGTGACGATCCCGGACAGTGTGACAAGCATCGGCGACTTTGCCTTTTGGCACTGCACGAGCCTGACGAGCGTAACGATAGGTAGCGGCGTGACGACTATCGGTACTGATGCCTTTTGGCACTGCACGAGCCTGACGAGCGTAACGATAGGTAGCGGCGTGACGACCATCGGCGATAGTGCCTTTTCGTATTGCACGAGCCTGGCAGAAATATCCGTAGTCAGCGAGAACAAATATTACTGTTCTTTAGATGGCGTATTGTTTGATAAGGCCATGACGACGCTGATATGCTGCCCGGGCGGGAGAAGCGGATATACGATCCCGTCCAGTGTGACGATCATCGGCATTTACGCCTTTTCCGGCTGCGCAAGCCTCGAGAGCGTGACCATCCCGGACAGCGTGACGACCATCGGCGAATATGCCTTTTCCGACTGCACGAGCCTTACGGGCGTGACGATCCCGGACAGCGTGACGAGCATCGGCTGGAATGCCTTTTACAACTGCACGAGCCTTACGGGCGTGACGATCCCGGACAGCGTGACGACCATCGGCTACCGTGCCTTTGCTTACTGCACGAGCCTTACGAGTGTGACCATCCCGAACAGCGTAACGGAGATCGGCGGTGATGCCTTTTACTGGTGCACGAGCCTGACGGATGTATATTACGGCGGGTCGGAAACGGACTGGGCGGCCATCAGCATTGAAAGCAATAACACCTGTCTCACCAACGCGACTATCCACTACAACTCAACGGGGCCGGATGATTCGGAAAGCGAAACGACATACGAGGAAAACTATTTTATAAAGCAGCATCTTTCCTTTCTTAGCAGCTCCGTGTATACCGAGCGCCTGAACGCGCGGTGGGCGGCTGCCATTGAGAACGGACTCGATACCACGGCGGCAAACGTCGCCGAGGGGCTTTATAATGTTCTGAACTCTGTCAGCGAATTTGCAAGCTGCAAGGCGTTGAGTGTGTTTGATAATCCTTATGAACCCATCCTGACGGATTTGATTTTGAGCCAGACCGACACGCAGGCGGAAAAATTTGAGGTCAACGTCAAGATCAAAGAAATAGAATTTCTCGATAAGCTGAAAGATCTTTGCAAGAAATTTGATGAGAATAACACTTATGGCGCAAATGATGAGGAATTTAAAACGAAGCTGGAAAAGCTGTTTGCCGACCCCAAGGACTATGCGACGACCGACCCTGTGTTCTATAAGACCTGCAACGCGCTGTTCGGAGAGATACTGGAGGACAGCGGTTATAAGGCAGAATTGAACGAACTGCTCAACATATACGGGAAAGCTTCCGTGCTGCAGGGGCTTATCAACGACTACGGCAATGTTGTCGAATGGGTCGCGGACTGCTTTCAGTACAACGCGATGGTCGCGGCCTATATCGGAACATCGGACGAATTTAAGACCATCCTGAATGAAACGTCCGCGATCATGCTCTACAAATCCTCCTATTTATTTGGCGACGGGTGGTATGCCGCCGAGTTCAGCTCGGCGTTGGAGGAATACGCGCGTTTTGCTGACGAGGATCTGACCGAGGACGATATAGCCGAAATGCTGTTTGAGGTCTATTTTACAGACGGCATAACACGGATCGCCGACGTTTTTGGCAGCGCGATCCAGAAGCAATCCGTAAAATACCTTACGCAGGGACTTGGATATTCCACGGCATCATTAAGCTGGGCGTTTGCGGCTGTCGAGGCTTATAAAACAGGCTGGTCATTGAGCGAGGCGCTCACCGGCAACGGCGACATCATGGATTATCGGGAGCTGCTGCGGGCGAATTATTATCTGTGCGAGGGAGTAGAGTACATAGTCAATGCGTATGCCATCAGCTTGCAGGAAGAGGACACCTACGAAAACGCGAAGCTGTTCGATGCCGCGTGGTCGATTTTGCAGCACTGCGAGGGTTATTCTCTGACCACTTATCGCGCTTATCTTGAAAAGCAAAACACGGGATTTCGCGGCGCGTGGCATTGGCTGACCGGCGGTTTGTTCGCGTATGATTTCAACGCGGAGGAATTTGAACTGGTCGATGCGGAGATCGCGCTCTGGGAGGATGCGATCTGCCACGACCCAACGGAAGTATATAAGGGCGATTTTGGCATCGTCAAAATCTGTTGTCCTGTTGATGTGTTCGTGTATGATCCGGACGGAAATCTGGCAGTCAGTATCGAGGACGATGTTGTGACATATTGTTTGTTCGGATATAGCGCCAGCGTAGTGGATGATATAAAAATTCTCGCTGTTCCCAGCAGCAATGAGCATACTATAAAGATCGTTGCAACAGGCAGCGGAACGATGAGTTATACGGAAACCATCTGCACCACGGCGGGCAAATTTGTTCAGTCGGCGTATTACGGATATATTGATATCGAACCTGACGAGGTATATCGGGCTTCTTATGATTCCTCGTCGGACGACATTGTTCTGACGCAGAACGACACGGTTCTCACAGCGGATACAAAAGTCTCGTCTGAGGATGAGATCGTATTGGTTTCGGGCATAACGCTTTCGGACACCGCGCTGTCGCTGCAGGCAGGACAGACCCAACAACTTACAGCGCAGATATCTCCTGCGGATGCATCGTGTCAGGTCGTCCATTGGTACAGCTCAGACAGTGATGTTGTTGCGGTCAGCGAAAACGGGCTGGTGACTGCGAACGGAAGCGGCGCTGCAACGATTATCTGCGAAGCAATCGACGGAAGCGGCATATATTCGGAATGTGTTGTTGAGGTGGCGGGGACAACGTCTGCCATCCTTGGAGACGTGACAGGGGACGGCGTGATAAATGTCAACGACGTGATGATGCTGTTCCAATACGCAAACAAACAGACGACCAAGCTTGCCTTTGCGACGGCGGCGGATGTGACGGGGGACGGCGTCATAAATGTCAACGACGTGATGCGCCTGTTCCAGTACGCGAATAAGCAGATAACCTCACTGTAAAAAGGAGAAAACGGAAATGAAAAAGATTCTCAGCCTGCTCCTCGCCCTGACCATGTGCCTGTCGCTGGTTAGCGTCGCGGCGCTTGCCGACGGGGAAGCGGAAACGGACGAGACGGCAGTCGAAGAAGTCGCAGAGACAGAAGAGCCTGTTGAAGCGGAAGAATCAACAGAGACGGAAGAACCCGTCGTGACGGAGGAACCCGCAGAGACGGAGAAACCCGTCGAAGCGGAGGAACCTGCCGAAGCAGAAGCACCCGTCGAAGCGGAAAAACTATCCGAAGCGGCAGCCGTCTCTGTCGAAGCGTCGAATGCCGACACGACTGCCTCCGGCACCTGCGGCGATAACCTAACATGGACGCTGGACAGCGACGGCTCGCTGACCATCAGTGGAATAGGAAATATGACGGATTGGACATCTGAATCAGATGTTCCATGGTACGACTATTGCAGTTCCATCACTACTGTGGTCATTGGAAGCAGCGTGACGTCCATCGGCAAATATGCCTTTTACAGGTGCGAGAGCCTTACGGGCGTGACGATCCCGAACAGCGTGACAAGCATCGGCTACTATGCCTTTCGGTACTGCACAAGCCTTACGGGAGTGACGATCCCAGACAGTGTGACGAGCATCGGCAATGGTGTCTTTTCCGGCTGCACAAGCCTTATGAGCGTGAGAATATCGGACAGCGTGACGAGCATCGGCACCGCTACCTTTGCTCACTGCACGAGCCTTACAAGCGTGACGATTCCGGACAGCGTTACGTCCATCGGTGACACTGCATTTATGAATTGCACAAGCCTTACAAGCGTGACGATCCCGGACGGCGTGACGACCATCGGAAAGAGTGCCTTTCAGGAATGCACGGGCCTTATGAGCGTGACGATTCCGACTAGCATGACGACCATTGGCTTCCATGCCTTTTGCGAATGCACGAGCCTTACGAGCATAACAATCCCTGACAACGTGATGACCATAGAAAGCTTTGCCTTTCTGCGCTGTGAGAGCCTTAAAAGCATAACGATCCCGGACAGCGTGACAACCATAGGTATCCAGGCTTTTCAGAATTGCAAGAGTCTAACGAATGTATATTACGGCGGGTCGGAAACCGACTGGGCGGCCATCAGCATTGAAGAAGGTAATGCCTATCTCACCAACGCGACTATCCATTACAACTCCACGGGGACGGACACGGGCACGGATAATGCGGAATACTATACCATCCAATCTCGTACTACCAATTATGAGAAAGACGATGTAGCTGAAGAGATCACCTATAAATGGGGGCTTGCCATGTTTGAGCAAGACCCCACGGTGTACAGTCATGATATGGCTCTTGTGTCTGCGCTGATTTGTGGAAACGCATACGATGAGAATAAAATTCAATCTTTTCTGACAGAGGAACTTCTTTTAGATAACTATAATTATACTAAAGACTATTCTGATAACGGAGTTGCTCAACCGGCAATGGCGTTTGCCTCAAAGGAGTATGAGCTGGATAATATTACAAAAACGGTCGTTGCTGTTACAATTCGCGGTACACAATCGGATTCGGATATAATAACCGATGTGGTAGACGGCTCTTTGAAATCCTTCGATTTGTCAGGGCAATATGCATATGAAACATTTTGGGGATATTGTTATCTCTATGGAATTGATTTGACAGATGAAAATACGATCGTATATATCACAGGACACAGTCTGGGCGGGGCAATAGCAGGGCGGCTAGCAATTGAGTTGAAGCAGAATGGTTGTAATGCGAAGACCTTTGTCTATACGTTTGCGCCAGCGAAATATGACACGGAAGGGTATACAGCAAGCGATTTTCCGTATATACACAATATTATCAATACTGGAGACCCTGTACCTTCAGTACCACCATACGGTGATCACGTAGGAAATAACTGGTATTATGTTATGTTATATGACATAAATGGCATCAAGTCGATCGCAGGTTTGAATGTATACTTTCATCCCATTAATAAGTACTTATCCAATGTTCTTCAATGCGCGCCTTCTTCTGCCAGTGAGATAGCAAGCGAAATAGGCTTGCTGCCAGCATATGTGATATTGAAGGTATACTGCCCTGTTAACGTCAAAATCTACAACAGTGATGGTGTATTGCTTGGTTATACAGAGGGAGAAACAGCAGTCAACCCGGAATCCTATGAAATCTTAGTCCTTACGGATGGGGATAAAAAATATATTTATCTACCCGTAGAAAACGACTATTCCATAGAATTTGTGGGAACTGGCGAGGGAACGATGGAGTATGCCGTGCAGTCTTATGATGCGTGTGGACAGGTTATAGAGGAAAAGATTTTTGAAAATGTTGTTTTGGAAAACGGAAAGCAGTTTGTGTCCGAGGTGAGCGAAGAAATAGAGCCGGAGGACGTTCAGCTTTATGTGATCGATGAGGACAAGAATGTGACCGATAAGGTCATGGAGGACGGGGAAGAAGTGCCGGTGACGGAAGCCGCTCTTGGCGACGTGACAGGGGACGGCGTGATAAATGTCAACGACGTGATGCTGCTGTTCCAGTATGCGAATAAGCAGACGTCTGCGCTTGCTTATGCGTCGGCGGCGGATGTGACAGGGGACGGCGTGATAAATGTCAACGACGTGATGCGCCTGTTCCAGTACGCGAATAAGCAGATAACCTCACTGTAAAAAGGAGAAAACGGAAATGAAAAAGATTCTCAGCCTGCTCCTCGCCCTGACCATGTGCCTGTCGCTGGTTAGCGTCGCGGCGCTTGCCGACGGGGAAGCGGAAACGGACGAGACGGCAGTCGAAGAAGTCGCAGAGACAGAAGAGCCTGTCGAAGCGGAGAAACCCGCAGAGACGGAAGAAGCTGTCAAGACAGAACAGCCCGAAGAGACGGAGAAACCCGTCGAAGCGGAAGAATCAACAGAGACGGAAGAACCCGTCGTGACGGAGGAACCCGCAGAGACGGAAGAATCGGTTGTGGCGGATGAGATCCCCGCTGCAGAGGAGACACCCGAAGCGGAGGAAGATGCCGAAGAGGAGCAATTCTCCGATGACGGGATCGCCATGACCAGTCTGGAGGATGCGGTCGCTTCTGTTGATGAGACGGTAGACAGCATCGTGGCCGGCGGCAGCTATAAGCAGGCGTCTGCCCGATCCATGCTGGCTCTGGTCAACGCCCTCCGCACCGGGTCGGACGCCTGGTATTGGGATGAGGATGACGAGACAAAGATCACGCTCACCGGCCTGAAAGGCCTTACATATGACTACGCGCTGGAGCAGATCGCCATGCGCCGCGCGGCGGAGCTTGTACTCAGCTTTTCCCATACCAGACCGGACGGAACCCTCTGTTTCACCCTGGAATATGACGGCGTTCAAACCTGGGGCGAGAACATCGCCTATGGTTTTACGTCCGTTCAGTCCGTGTTTGACGGCTGGGCGGAGGAGAATGAATCTTACGCCGGGCAGGGCCATCGCAGAAATATGCTCGACGAGGATTTTACCGCCATCGGTATCGCCTGCTTCTATTATGACGGCACCTACTACTGGGTTCAGGAATTTGGCTACTCCAATTCCGATATCGCTGACCCGCAGCCGGAACTTTCGGAGGATTCCGGGACGCTGGACAGCGGCCTGACGTGGAAGGTCGAAAACAATGTGCTCACCATCTCCGGCAAGGGAGGCATGGGGGACGTTGGCTATTATGCGCCGTGGGCCACCAGCTCCTTTCAGAGTGTTGTTATAAAAGACGGCGTGACGAGCATCAGCGACTGGGCCTTTTACTGGTGCGAGAGCCTTGAGAGCGTGACGATTCCGTCCAGCGTGACGGCCATCGGCAATTATGCTTTTTACGAATGTCATAGTCTGACAAGCGTGACGATCCCGAAAGGTGTGACGACCATTGGCGCATATGTCTTTTCCGACTGTACGAGCCTTGAGAGCGTGGAAATCCCGTCCGGCGTAACGACCATCGGCGAATCGGCCTTTGCCGGGTGCGAGAGCCTTGCGAGCATAACCATCCCTAACAGTGTGAAGACAATCGGCAATTTTGCCTTCGATTCCTGCTATAGCCTTACGAGCGTGACGATCCCGAAAAGTGTGACGACCATTGGAAATTATGCTTTTTTCAACTGTACAAGCCTTGAGAGCATGACGATCCTTGACGGTTTGACGACAATCGGCGAATATGCCTTTGCGCGGTGCTATAACCTTGCACACATGACAATCCCGGACAGCGTGACAAAAATAGGAGACGTCGCCTTTTGGCTCTGCACGAGTCTGACGAGCGTGAAAATTCCGTCCGGTGTGACAGCGATTGGATGGGCTGTATTTGCCGAGTGCGAGAGCCTTGAGAGCGTGGAAATCCCGTCCAGCGTGACGAGCATCGGCGACCAAGCCTTTGAAGACTGTACGAGCCTTACAAGCGTTACGATCCCTGACAGTGTGACATATATTGGCGATTATGCCTTTTACTACTGCACGAGTCTGACGAGCGTCACCTTTAAGGGGAGAGCGCCCGAAATAATCCCCGAAACAGTTGATGACAGCGGCGATGTTTACGGCGGGGCTTTTGGAGGCGTTACCGCCACGGCGTACTACTATGATGATTGCGGCTGGACGAGCGAGAATATGCTTGACTACGGCGGGAACCTGACGTGGGTATCCCAGGGAAGCAAAGCGGCGACGATCGCTCTCGGCGATGTGACGGGGGACGACGTGATAAACGTCAACGACGTTATGATGCTGTTCCAATACGCAAACAAACAGACGTCTGCGCTTGCCTTTGCGGCGGCGGCGGATGTGACAGGGGACGGCGTCATAAATGTCAACGATGTAATGCGCCTGTTCCAGTATGCGAATAAGCAAATACCTTCACTATAAAAAACTAAAAAAGGAGAAAACGGTTATGAAGAAAATCTTTAGCCTGCTTCTGGCTCTGACCCTGTGCCTGTCGCTGTTTAGCGGCGCGGCGCTTGCCAGCGGGGAAGCAGAAACGGACGAGACAGCAGTCGAAGAAGATGTCGAGACGGAAGAACCTGTTGAAGCAGAGGAAACCGCAGAAGCGGAAGAACCTGTCGAGACGGAGGAACCCGCCGAAGCGGAAGCTCCTATCGAGACGGAGGAAACCGCAGAGACGGAAGTCCCCGTTGAAGAGGAAAAACCCGAAGAGGAAGCCCTCGCCGAAGCGGAAGCACCCGTTGAGATGGAGGAACCCGATGAAGCGGAGGAAATCTCCGAAGAGGAGCTTGTTTCCGCCGCAGCGTTTAACGCAAGCACGACCGCTTCCGGCACCTGCGGCGATAATCTCACATGGACGCTGGACAGCGACGGCACGCTGACTATCAGCGGCACAGGCGCGATGCCAGAATCGTCGTATTTCTATAGGGTTCCATGGGACGACTATAGCAGCTCCATTACCAAGGTAGTGATAGAGAGCGGCGTGACGAGCATTGGCGACTATCCCTTTGAGGACTGCACGAGCCTGACAGAAATATCCGTAGCCGGCGAGAACAAATATTACAGTTCTTTGGACGGTGTATTGTTTGACAAGGAAAAAACAACTTTGATATGCTGTCCGGAAGGAAAAAGCGGAAGCTATGCGATCCCGTCCAGCGTGACGACCATCGACAGCTATGCCTTTTACAAATGCACGAGCCTTACGGGCGTGACGATCCCGTCCAGCGTGACGAGCATTAGCTTGTTTGCCTTTTCTGGCTGTACGAGCCTTACGAGCGTGACAATTCCGAACAGCGTGACGGATATTTCGTATTGTGCCTTTGAAAATTGCACAAGCCTTACGAGCGTGACGATTCCGAGCAGTGTGACGTACATTGACGAATCTGCCTTTTCCGGCTGCACGGCGCTGACAAAAATAGAGGTTGCAGAAGGAAACGAGACCTATTGTTCGGTAGATGGCGTATTGTTTGATAAGGCTATGACGACGCTGATATGCTGTCCGGGCGGAAAAAGCGGAAGCTATAAGATCCCGGACAGCGTGAAGACCATCGGCTACGATGCTTTTAAGGGCTGTACGAGCCTTACGAGCGTAACGATCCCATCCAGCGTGACGGCCATTAGTTACTATGCCTTTTTCGGTTGCACGAGCCTGACAAGCGTGACAATCCCGGACGGCGTGACGAGCATCGGCGACTATGCCTTTGAGAGGTGCACGAGCCTTAAGAGCGTAACGATTCCGAACAGCGTAACAGAGATCGGGTGGTGTGCCTTTATGGACTGCACGAGCCTGACGAGCGTGACCATCCCGAGCAGCTTGACGGAGATCGGACAGAGCGCCTTTTCCGGGACGCCCTGGCAGTCGGCGCAGGGAGATTTCTTTGTGGTGAACGGCATTTTGCTTGCGTATCAGGGCGAGGGCGGCAGCGTGACGATCCCGTCCAGCGTGACGGCCATCGGCGACAGTGCCCTTAGCGATTGCACGAGCCTGACGAGCGTAACGATCCCATCCGGTGTGACGGAGATCGGCAGAAGTGCCTTTTACGGCTGCACGAGCCTTACGAGCGTGACGATAGGCAGCGGCGTAACGGAAATCGGCTACTATGCCTTTTCCGGCTGCACGGCGCTCAAAGCAATAGAGGTTGCAGAAGAAAACAAGACCTTTTATTCGGAAAATGGCGTTCTGTTTGATAAAGCTAAAACGACGCTGATATGCTGTCCGGTCGGGAAAAGCGGAAGCTATGAGATCCCGTCCGGCGTGACGACCATCGGCTACGATGCCTTTTCCAACTGCACGAGCCTTACGAGCGTGACGATCCCGTCCAGCGTGACGACCATCGACAGCTATGCCTTTTACAAATGCACGAGCCTTACGGGCGTGACGATCCCGGACAACGTGACGAGCATTGGTTATGAGGCCTTTTGGTACTGCACGAGCCTTACGAGCGTGACGATAGGCAGCGGCGTGACGACCATCGGCGGCTATGCCTTTGGCAACTGCACGGGTCTTACGAGCGTGACGATCCCGTCCAGTGTGACGAGCATTGGCGACTATGCCTTTTCCGGGACGCCCTGGCTGGAGGCGCAGGGGGATTTCGTTGTGGTGAACGGCATTTTGCTTGCGTATCAGGGCAAAGGCGGCAGCGTGACGATCCCGGACGGCGTGACGGCCATCGGCAATCATGCCTTTGAGTACTGCACGAGCCTTACGAGCGTGACGATTCCGAACAGCGTGATGACCATCGGCGACTATGCCTTTTGGCTCTGCGAGAGCCTGACGAGCGTGACCATCCCGAACAGCGTAACGGCCATCGGCGATGGAGCCTTTTACGACTGTGAGAGTCTGACGAGCGTGACGATCCCGGACAGCGTAACGGAGATCGGCAGTTTTGCCTTTGAGGGCTGCACGAGCCTGACAAGCGTGACAATCCCGTCCGGCGTGACGGAGATCGGCGGCTATGCCTTTGGTGGGTGCACGAATCTTATAAACGTGACAATTACAAATAGTAAGACGACTGTCGGTAACGGCGCTTTTTATAGAACGCCCTGGCTGGAGACGCAGACGGGTGATTTTGTCGTCGTCAGCGGCATTTTGCTTGCGTACCATGGCGAGGGCGGCAGCGTGACCATCCCGGACAGCATAACAAATATCGGCGGAGGCGCCTTTGAGGGCTGTACGAGCCTAACGAGCGTGACGATCCCGAACAGCGTGACGACCATCGGCGACTGGGCTTTTTCCGGATGTACGAGCCTTACAAGCGTGGAAATCCCGAAAAGCGTGATGACCATCGGCGGATATGTCTTTTCCCACTGTACGAGCCTTAAGAGCGTAACGATCCCGTCCGGCGTGACGACCATCGGCGCGTATACTTTCAGCTATTGTTCAGCGTTGGAGGCTGTTTCTCTCCCCGACAGCGTGACGGATATTGCGTATTATGCGTTTTGGAACTGCACGAGCCTTAAGAGCGTAACGATCCCGTCCAGCGTGAAAAGCATAGAGAGTTGTACCTTTGAGGATTGCACGAGCCTTAAGAGTATCACCTTTGAGGGGAACGCGCCTGAAATAAGTTATGAATACGGAGAGCCTTTTAACGGCGTTACCGCCACGGCGTACTACTATGATGATTGCGGCTGGACGAGCGAGAATATGCTTGACTACGGCGGGAACCTGACGTGGGTATCCCTGGGAAGCAAAGCGGCGGCGGTCGCCACCGGCGATGTGACGGGGGACGGCGTGATAAACGTCAACGATGTGATGCTGCTGTTCCAGTATGCGAATAAGCAGACGTCTGCGCTTGCTTATGCGTCGGCGGCGGACGTGACAGGGGACGGTGTGGTGAACGTCAACGACGTGATGCGCCTGTTCCAATATGCGAATAAGCAAATACCTTCACTGTAAGAAACTATTGATGCGCGACCTTCTCACATAGTAAAAAGCTATCGCCCGGCCAAACGGGCGATAGCTTTTCGGCTCATCGGAGAAATTAACGTTACGTCTGCGGGCGCAAAAAACGCAGGGCCTTTCAGCCGCCGTCCGTCCCGCCGCCGGTAAATTCTTTCAGCAGGGAGAGGAACACATCCATTTGGATGGGCTTTGGCAGATGGGCGTTCA
>CAZEXC010000005.1:0-43263 GCA_964516625.1 uncultured Oscillospiraceae bacterium
TTGTCATTTTTTTGTCAAGTCCCGATTCCTTCTTTTTCGCTTTTTCAGTGTCACCTATTCGCTATGAATACGATAACACAAGCATCTCAGTATAGGCATTTCTGATTTTCTGTGCGGAGATGCACGGCATCACAAAAGCGCCCCTTTTTTCGACGGCGGCGTTTTCTTGCTTTTTCGGAAAGATATGGTATACTGGTTAAAATAGGTATGTTATGTCCACCGAGCCACAACATATTGTGAAAACATTACGGAAATCAAGAGAAGCGAGGAAGCCGGCACCATGGCAAAGGCACGGAAGGAAATTTACGGCAACGACAGCATCAGCCAGCTCAAGGGCGCGGAGCGCGTGCGCAAGCGCCCCGGCGTCATTTTCGGCTCCGACGGGCTGGAGGGCTGCGAGCACTCGGCGTTCGAGATACTTTCAAACTCCATTGACGAGGCGCGGGCCGGTTTCGGCAATATCATCACGGTCACGCGCTACGAGGATCATTCCATCGAGGTGGAGGACTTTGGCCGGGGCTGCCCGGTGGACTGGAACAAGGCGGAGAACCGCTACAACTGGGAGCTTGTGTACTGCGAGCTTTACGCCGGCGGCAAATATGACAACAGCGAGGGCGAGAGCTACGAATATTCCCTCGGCCTCAACGGTCTGGGCGCCTGCGCGACGCAGTATTCCTCCGAATATATGGACGTGACGGTCTGGCGGGACGGCAGCCGCTACGACCTGCACTTTAAAAAAGGCGAGATCGTCGGGCAGCTCGAAAAAGCCCCGGCCGATCGGAAAAAGACCGGCACCACCCATCGCTGGAAGCCGGATCTGGAGGTTTTTACGGACATCGACATCCCCGAGCAGTGGTACCGCGAGACGCTGCGCCGTCAGGCGGTGGTAAACGCCGGGGTCACGTTCCGGCTCCGCATCCAGCGCGGGAGCAGATTCGAGACGACGGATTATGTGTATGAAAACGGCATCCTTGACTATGTGGCGGAGATTGCCGGAGAGGAAAGCCTGACCGCCCCCGCCTTTTTTGAGGCGGAGCGCCGGGGGCGCGACCGGGCGGACAAGCCGGAGTATAAGGTCAGGATATCCGCGGCGTTCTGCTTTTCCAACAAGGTGAACCTCATCGAATACTACCACAATTCCTCCTGGCTCGAGCACGGCGGTTCCCCCGATAAGGCGGCGAGAAGCGGCTTTGTCTACGCCGTGGACGCATACATCAAAAAGCTGGGGAAATACCAGAAAAACGAGTCGAAGATATCCTTTCAGGACGTGCAGGACTGTCTCATACTGGTGACGAACTGCTTTTCCACGCAGACCTCCTACGAAAACCAGACGAAAAAGGCCATCAACAACAAATTCATTCAGGACGCTATGACGGAGTTTTTCCGCCAGCAGCTGGAGGTCTGGTGCATCGAGCACAAGCAGGAGGCCGACCGCATGGCCGAGCAGGTGCTCATCAACAAGCGCAGCCGGGAGCAGGCCGAGCGCGCCCGGCTCAACATAAAAAAGAAGCTCACCGGCTCTATGGACATCACCTCCCGCGTGGAAAAATTCGTGGACTGCCGCAGCAGAGACCCGGAAAAGCGGGAGATATATATCGTGGAGGGCGATTCCGCCCTCGGCTCCTGCAAAATGGGGCGGGACGCGGAGTTTCAGGGCATCATGCCCGTTCGCGGGAAGATACTCAACTGCCTCAAGGCGGACTACGCCCGCATATTCAAAAGCGACATCATAACGGATCTTTTGAAGGTCCTCGGCTGCGGCGTAGAGGTGGAAAAGCACGGCAAGGAGCTGAACAGCTTCAGCCTCTCAAATCTCCGCTGGAACAAGGTCATCATCTGCACCGACGCGGACGTGGACGGCTTCCAGATACGCACGCTTATCCTTACGATGCTCTGGCGTCTGACGCCGACGCTCGTGCGGGAGGGATATGTGTATATCGCGGAGTCGCCGCTGTACGAGATAACTTGCAGGGAAAAGACATGGTACGCCTATTCCGACGGGGAGAAGAACCATATCGTGGAGGAGCTGGACGGCTCGAAATTCGCGGTCAACCGCTCGAAGGGCCTCGGCGAGAACTCCGCGGAGATGATGTGGCTGACGACCATGAACCCCGAGACGCGGCGGCTGATCCGCGTGACGCCGGAGGACGCCGAGCGCACGGCGTATTACTTTGACCTGCTGCTGGGCGACGACCTTGCCGGGCGCAAGGAGCACATCGCTCAGGACGGGTACAAGTATCTGGACATGGCGGACATTTCATAAGGGAGGCGCGAAAAAATGGCAAGAAAACCGAAAGACCCGAAGCCCGTCGGACGCGGCGCCGACCCGAACGTCATGGGTCTGCGCGGCGAGGTCATCGACCAGCCCATCACCCAGACGCTGGAGCTCAACTATATGCCCTACGCCATGAGCGTCATCGTCTCCCGCGCCATCCCGGAAATAGACGGCTTCAAGCCCAGCCACCGAAAGCTTCTTTACTGCATGTACAAGATGGGACTCCTGAACGGCTCGCGCACGAAAAGCGCCAACATCGTCGGCCAGACCATGCACTATAACCCCCACGGCGACGCGGCGATATACGAGACGATGGTTCGCCTGACGCGGGACAACGAGGCTCTGAACGCGCCGTTTGTGGACTCCAAGGGCAATTTCGGCAAGGTCTATTCCCGCGACATGGCCTACGCCGCCAGCCGTTATACGGAAGCGAAGCTCATGCCCATCTGCGCGGAGCTTTTCCGGGACATCGACAAGGACACGGTGGATTTCGTCCCGAACTACGATAACTCCACTGTGGAGCCGACGCTCCTGCCCACCACGTTCCCGAACGTCCTCGTGTCCGCCAACATGGGCATCGCCGTCGGCATGGCCAGCCAGATATGCGGCTTCAACCTCGCCGAGGTGTGCCGGACGACAATAGAGCTTCTGAAGGATCCCAACCACGAGATACTTACGACCCTGCCCGCGCCGGATTTCCCCACCGGCGGCGAGATCATCTACGACCCCGGCCAGATGGCGGAGATATACCGCACAGGCCGCGGCTCCTTCCCCGTCCGGGCCAAATGGCGGTATGTGGAAGCCGAGCATATCATCGAGATATACGAGATACCCTATACCACGACGGCGGAGGCCGTCATCGACAAGTGCCGCGACCTCATAAAGGACGGAAAGCTCAAGGAAGTGTCCGATATGCGGGACGAAACGGATCTCGGCGGGCTGAAGCTTGCCGTGGACGTCAAGCGCGGCACGGACGTCGAAAGGCTCATGGCGAAGCTCTTCAAGCTCACGCCGCTTCAGGACAATTTCCCCTGTAACTTCAACATCCTCATCGCCGGCTCCCCCCGTGTCATGGGTGTGGGCGAGATCCTGACGGAGTGGATCGCGTGGCGGACGGAGTGCGTCCGGCGGCGGGTGTATTTCGACATGACCCGCAAGAAAGAAAAGCTCCACCTTCTGGAGGGCCTGCGGGCGATCCTGCTGGACATCGACCGGGCCATCTCCATCATCCGCCAGACGGAGGCGGAGGCCGACGTCGTGCCGAACCTGATGATAGGCTTCGGCATCGACGAGACCCAGGCGGAGTATGTGGCGGAGATAAAGCTCCGCAACATAAACCGCGAGTATATCCTGCGCCGCGTGGCGGAGACCGACGAGCTGCAAAAGGAGATCGCCTCCCTCGAGGAGACGCTGCAAAGCAGACGGAAGCTCCGCGCCATCATCATCGGCGAGCTCGAGCAGGTGATGAAAAAATATCCCTCGCCGAGACATACTACTCTTGTATACGCCGGCGAGGTGGAGCAGTACAGCGAGGAGGAAACGGTGGAGGATTACCCCGTCCACCTGTTTCTGTCCCGCCAGGGGTACTTCAAAAAGATAACGCCCCAGTCCCTGCGTATGTCCGGCGATCAGAAATACAAGGAAGGCGACGGGCCCGGGCAGTACTTCGAGGCCACGAACCGCGCGGAGCTGCTTGTCTTTACCGACCGCCAGCAGGTCTATAAGCTGCGGGTGAGCGAATTTTCGGAGACAAAGGCCAGCGCGCTGGGGGATTTCCTGCCGGGAAAGCTCGGTATGGATGAGGGCGAGAGCGTCGCCGCGGCGGTCCCCGCCGGGGATTATACCGGCACGATACTGCTGTTTTTCCAAAACGGGAAATGCGCGCGCCTTTCGCTGGGTGCCTACGCCACCAAAACCAACCGCAGACGCCTTACCGGCGCTTACAGCGACAAAAGCCCGCTCGTGTCGCTTGTGGAGCTGCCCGAGGAAACGGAGCTCGCCGTCATTTCCGGCGAGGGGCGATGCGTCGTGTTCAGCTCCGCGCTTCTCGCGCCCAAGACCAGCCGGGCGACACAGGGCGTGTCCGTCATGGCGGTCAAAAAGCACCCCGTGGTGCAGGCGGCGCCCGTTTCCGCCACGCACATCCAAAACGTCTCCCGCTACCGTGTCCGCAGTCTGCCCGCCTCCGGCGCGAAGCTCACCGCGGCGGATCGCGGCGAGGAACAGCTAAGCCTTCTGGGGGGTGATCCGACATGATAAAAATCACAAGGCGGGATGTAAAAAACGTCCTCCTCATCCTTCTTGGCAACGCCATCTGGGCGGCGGCCTTTTCCTTTTTGACCTATCCGAACAACATCGTCTCCGGCGGCCTGACCGGCATCGCCCAAATCATAAACCTTCTCACCGGCCTGCCCGTCGGTATCATGGTCATCGTGATGAATGTCCCCCTTTTTATCGTGGCGTGGAAAAAATTCGGGGAGCGGTTCATTATCTATTCCCTCATCGGGATGGTGTCCGGCAGTCTGTTCATCGACCTTTTCGGCATGTTCGACCTCGTCATCACAAACGACATGCTTCTGGCGGCGGTATACGGCGGTCTTGTAAAGGGTCTCGGCAGCGGGCTCACTTACCTCACCGGAGCCACGAGCGGCGGCTCGGAGATAGGCGCGCGCCTTCTCCGCCGGAAATACGCCTATATAAACTTCGGCACCCTGTCCATGGCGCTGGACGTTCTGGTGGTGGCGGCGTTCGCGATCATTTTCCGGCGCTTTGACAGCGCAATGTACACCATCATCACCATGTTCGTCACGTCCCGGGTGGTGAATCTTATCCTGTACGGTCTGGCAAACTCCAGCGTGTGCTATATCGTCACGACGGAGCAGAGAGCCATCGCCCACGAGGTCGGCGTCAGGCTTGGCCGCGGGGCGACCATCCTCCGGGGCGAGGGAGCTTACAGCGGCGAGGAACGGGACGTTATCCTGTGCGTCGTCAAAAGCCATCAGATACCCACGCTGAAAAAAATCGTCTCGGCGGCGGACAAGCACGCCTTCGTCATCGTCACGCAGTCCCACGAGGTCTTCGGCAAGAATTTTTTGAATATCGCAAAAACGGACTGACACCCCGCCCACAGGGGGCGCAGCGCCTCCGCCGGGGAAACAGTACGGAAAGGGGTTTACGCATGGAAAGCATGGAAAAAATTGTCAGCAATCTCAGAAAAAACGGCTTCGATGTCTCCCGCTTCGACACCGGCGGGGAGGCCGCGGACTATATCGGCGCGAGCCTGAAGGGCCGGACGGTGGGCATCGGCGGGAGCATGACCGTCCGGGGCCTTGATATCTACGACCGCATCAAGGACGACAATCAGGTCTTCTGGCACATGGTCACGCCCGGGGAAGAAACCATGGTGCAGGCGTCCGCCGCACAGGTTTACATAACAAGCGCCAACGCCATCTCCGAGGAGGGGTACATCATAAACATCGACGGACGCGGGAACCGCGTGGCGGGTACGCTTATGAAAAAGGAAAAGGTCTATCTCGTCGTTGGGAAAAACAAGCTCTGCGGAAGCTTCCCCGAGGCGCTGGATCGGGCGCGCAACGTCGCCGCGCCGCAAAACGCCAGACGGCTCGAGATGAAAACGCCCTGCGCCGCGGGCGGGCGCTGCTACGACTGCTCTTCCCCGGACAGGATATGCTCCGCGCTGGTGGTGCTGTGGCGCAGACCTTTCTGGTGCGACAGCATGGAGATCGTTCTTATAAACGAGGAATTGGGGTTCTGATGAGAAAACTTCTTGGCGCGCTGCTCATGGCGGCCGCGGCGCTGGCGCTCTGCGGCTGCTCGGCTCTTTTTGATACGGAATATTACGTCACGACGGAGTATGAAGCGCCGTCGGACGATGCGGCGGCGGAGCCGGAGGAGGAAACGGAGGACGACGCGGCCGGCAGCATCTCAAACTACACCGCCCTCAAGCGCGCCATCACGCAGCTTGTGTCGGAGCATGTGGAATCGGCGGAGCTGCAGTTTCAGAACTACGACGGCTCCGTCAGTCAGGATATATCCACGGCGTGCTGGGAGGTGAAATCCTCCACGGCGCTGGGCGCGTTCGCGGTGGACTATATAAGCTATGACCTGAGCCGCATCGTCAGCTATTATCAGGCGGAGATCTATATCACCTACAAGCGTTCGGCCTCTCAGGTGGCGGCGCTGGAACAGACGGAGAACATGTCCGCGCTGGCGGCCCGGCTCGACGAGGCGCTCCGGGCGGGCGAGACGTATCTCGTGCTGGGCGTTTCCGCCGCCTCCGCCACGGCGCAGACCGTCCGCGAGGACGTGGAGCGCTCTTATTACGACGATCCCCTCGCCTGCCCCGTGCTGCCGGAGATCGAGGTGAACGTGTACCCGGAGTCCGGCGTCAGCCGGATCATGGAGGTCACGCTCGATTACGGCTGTGACAGCCTCGTCCTTTCCCGGATGCGGCAGGAGCTGGGCGCCGCGCTGGACGTGATGGCGGCGCAGACCGTGCCGGAGGACGGCGGGACATATCCCGACGCGGAGCGGGTGCGGATCCTGTGCCGGTATCTGGCGGAAAACTGCGTTTACGACCCGGACGCTTCCTCCACGGCCTGGGACGCGCTGGTCGGCCGGACGGCTGACAGCGCGGGTCTTGCCATGGCGCTGGAGGCGGGCTGTCAGGCCATCGGCGTCGGCTGTCAGGTGGTATCCGGCCGCATGGACGGCGAGAGCCATATCTGGAACATCGTCACGCTGGAGGACAGCTTCTACCATGTGGACGTGTCCAACTGGGCGGCCGGGGAAGCGGCGGCGTTCCTCGCCGGGGACGAGGATATTTGGGGCGCTTACTGGTGGGACACCAGCGAATACCCTGTCTGCCCGGCGAGCTACAGCGAAACGGAAATCGCCGAAGCGTCCGGGGAATCCGACGCCGCCGGAGCCTGACGCGTTTTTAATCATTTTTTAATGTTTTTCCTATTTGCATCTAAGCAAAACGCGCTATTGTGTACCGGAACAAAAAAACAACACAGGAGGTCACACAATGGAGCATTATGAAATGGCGGAGCTTCTGGCGAAGAAGGCCGGCGTCACGCTGGAGCTGGCCCGGCAGACGCTGACGGAAAACGACTGGGACATGCTCGACGCTATGGTGGCGCTGGAGAAAACAGGCAAGGGAAACGGCGCCGTCCGGGTGGACGCGGAAGCGGCGGAGGACGCCGGGAGCGCCGCCGACAGCGGAGAGCCGGAGAGCCCCAAGCGGGTAAAGAACATGGACGACGGGCGCGGAGGCTTCCGGATCGGATGCCGCCGACTGTGGCACTACATAAAGCGCGCCTTCCAGCTCACGCTGGAAAACGATTTTATCATCATCCGCAGGGACAAGCAGCTTCTGGGCGTGCCTGTGCTGGTGCTGATCATCCTGCTGTGCGTCGGCTTCTGGTGCGTGTTCCCGCTGCTGATCATCGGGCTGTTTTTCGGCTGCCAGTACCGCTTTGAGGGAAGGCAGATCCCGTCCGCCGTGAACCGGGTCATGGAGAAGGCGGAGGACATGGCCGACCATATCCGGGACACGCTCGATCAGGACGGGCAGTAAGGCATGATCCGGCTGAAGCGGACAGCTCTCCCCAAGCCGGGAGCTGTCCGCAAAGCGCAAAAGAGCGCGGGGAGAGAGGACTATGGCGGCACGCATACTGATCATTGAGGACGAGGCGAAGATCGCCCGGTTCGTGGAGCTGGAGCTGATCCATGAGGGCTACGAGGCCGACAAGGCCGCCGATGGGCGGACGGGGCTCGACATGGCCCTCTCGGGACGTTACGACGTCGTCCTGCTCGACGTTATGCTCCCCGGCCTCAACGGGCTGGAGGTCCTGCGGCGGCTGCGCGGCGAGTCGGCCGTGCCGGTCATCATGCTGACCGCCCGCGACGCCGTCATGGACAAGGTGAGCGGCCTTGATATGGGCGCGAACGACTATATCACAAAGCCCTTCGCCATAGAGGAGCTGCTGGCCCGCATCCGGGCGATCCTGCGCGCGGCGGAAAAACCGGCTGCGCGCCAGTCCGTCCTGCGTCTGGGGGCGCTGGCTCTCGACCCGGCGCGGCACACCGTTACATACGGGGACAGCCCCCTGCGCCTGACCTATAAGGAATTTCTGCTTTTGCAGACGCTGATGGAAAACCGGGACATCGTCCTGAGCCGCGACACGCTTCTGGAAAAGGTCTGGGGGTATGACTACATGGGCGAAACGAACGTGGTGGACGTGTATATCCGCTACCTCCGCCAGAAGCTGGACGACGCTTTCGGCGTAAAGCTCATCCACACCGTCCGCGGCGTGGGCTACGTCATAAAAGGAGACAAGCCGTGAAGGAGAGGCGCACGACCTCCATCGCCCGGCGCATCGCCTGGCGCTTCCAGTGGCGGAGGCTTCTCGGCATCCTGCTTGGCGCGGCGGCGCTGTGCGCGGTGTGCGCCGCCGCATGGTACGCCGCCGCGGACGCGTTTTTCGCTCCCGGCGGGTGGTCGCTCATGCTCGATCCAGCGGGGCCCGTGACCCGGGAGAGCCTGTTTCTCGCGCTGGACGGCCACTCGGTGTTCAACACATGGGTCCGGCTGGAGGCGGAGGGCGGCGCGGTCGTCTATATCGGGGACGCCGCGTTCTGGCTCGTTTCCGGCATGGCGGCGCTTCTGGCGCTCCGGCTTTTCGTGTGGGTCGTCTCCACCCTTCGCGCCGCCGGGCGCGTTCGCAGGTATCTCAAGCCTATCGACGATATCGCTCAGGTGACGGAGAGCATTTCCGCCCATGGCTTCGACGAGGGGAAGTTCCATTCTCTGGAGGATGCCATCGACCACATAAACGGCGCGTCCGCCGATGAAAAGCTCCAGATCGGCGACGACGATCTGGCGGGTCTCGAAACAGCGGTCAACAACCTCATCGTCCGAATGCACAACAGCTACCGCCGGCAGGTGCGTTTTGTGGACGACGCGAGCCACGAGCTCCGCACGCCTATCTCGGTCATTCAGGGCTATGCGGACATGCTCGACCGCTGGGGCAAAACGGACGAGCAGGTGCTCGACGAGTCCATCCGCGCCATCAAGACGGAGACGGAGCACATGAAGACCCTTGTGGAGCAGCTTTTGTTTCTGGCAAGAGGCGACGCGGGGCGGCAAAGCCTCGACATAAAGCGGCTCGATGTCTCCGCGCTGGTGCGCGAGGTGTTCGAGGAAAGCCGCATGATAGACCGCGGCCACAGCTATATCCTGCGGGCGGACGAGCCCGTGCCCGTCATGGCGGACGAGGCCATGCTCAAGCAGGCCGTGCGCGTCCTGACGGACAACGCCGCGAAATACTCCGCCGAGGGCAGCCGCGTGACTCTCCGGGCGTATACGGACGGCGGGAACGCCTGCATCGACGTGCAGGATAACGGCATCGGCGTGAGCCCCGAGGAGGCGCGGCGGATGTTCGACCGATTCTACCGGGCGGACGCGGCCCGGAACAGCGGCGCGGGAGGAAGCGGTCTGGGGCTTTCCATCGCCCGGTGGATCGTGGGCCGCCACGGCGGCCATTTCCGGGTGACGTCCTACGAGGGCATCGGCACCCGCGTGACCATCGTGCTGCCGGGGGCGGAGCAGCCCTTCGCGCAGCCGCGTCCATAAAGGTCTGCTGACGGGAGAACGGAGAACAGGCCGCCGGACGGAATATCCGGGCATGTACGCGGCGAGAGCGGCATAAAATAAAGGGACAGGCGTTTTCAGGCGGCGCGATCCCGGCGCCGGCCTGATCGGTTAGGAGGAAAACAAATGTCTCTTTGGGTGGCGCTGATACTGTTCGCGGCGGGGATCCTCCTCGTCATAAAGGGCGGCGACTGGTTCGTGGACGCCGCCGGGCGTCTCGCCCGGGCGCTGGGCGTCCCGACGTTCGTCATCGGCGCGTCCATCGTCTCTCTTGCCACCACGCTGCCGGAGATGATTGTGTCCGTCATCGCCGCGTCCGAGGGAAAGACGGATATGGCCGTGGGAAACGCCGTCGGTTCCGTGACGGCGAACACCGGCCTTATTCTGGCCGTGGCCATGACGTTCATGACCATATACGCGGATCGGAAAAGGTATATGGGTCAGTGCGTCATCCTCGTCCTGTCCGCCGGTATCCTGTGGATGGGCGTGGACACCGGCGCGCTGGAGCCGTGGTCGGGGGCGTTTCTCGCCGTCCTTTTTGCCGCGTTTATGGCAAACAACCTTGTCTCGGCCCGCGCCGTGCGCGGCGAGGCGGAAAAAAGCGCCGCCCGGAAGGGCGACGTTTGGCGGCATGTGGGGCTGTTCATCCTCGGGGCGGCGGCCATCGTTCTGGGCTCGGAGCTTCTGGTGGACGGCGCATCCGCCATCGCGGGGGCTCTGGGGGTGCCGGAGCGGGTCATCGCCGTGACCATGGTGGCCGTGGGCACGAGCCTTCCCGAGCTCGTGACGGCCGTTACCGCCATACGGAAAAAGGAAGCCGCCCTGTCCGTCGGCAACATCATCGGGGCAAACATCATAGACCTTACGCTCATACTGCCCGTCTGCTCGCTGGTGAGCGGGCAGGCCCTGCCCGTCTCGGCGGCCAGCGTGCGGTACGATCTGCCGGTCTGCTTTTTCATAACGCTGGCTGCCGTCGTGCCGCTTCTTATCCGTCAGAAGGGCTCCAGGCTCCAGGGCGGGCTCCTGCTGGCCATATATGCGGGATACCTCGTCGCGACCGTGTGAAAACGATTTCCGCGGACGGCATGATTTTTTTCGATTTTCCGAAAAAATTTACTTACATCTTCTTTCTTTATGTGGTATAATCTAAGTACTTGGGGAAGTGTACCCATTTTATTTTTGCCTTACAGAGCAGAAATTTACGAGGAGGATACCGCATTGTACAAGACGGGAGAGCTTATTCTATACGGGGGGACCGGCGTGTGCCGCGTGACGGAGATCGTCTCGAAAAAACTCAGCCGGTCGGAGCCGGAAAAGCTCTTCTATGTGCTCACCCCGCTGTACCAGTCGGGCACCATCACGACGCCGGTGGAAAACTGCAAGGTGTTCACCCGCCGGGTCATCTCCCGGGACGAGGCGATCTCCCTCATCGACAAGATACCGACCATCCACGCTCAGGCTTATCACAACCAGAACCTCCAGCAGCTTGAAAACCACTACAGATCCGAGATGGAAAGCCACGACTGCCTTGACCTTCTGCGGCTCACCATGTCCACCTATCGAAAAAAAATAGAGCGGGAACAGGCAAAGCTCAAGTTCGGCGCGGTGGATCGCCGTTATATGGAGCGGGCGGAGGAGCTTCTGTTCGGGGAGCTCGCCGTGGCGCTCGATATTACGAAGGAAAGCGTTCAGGCGTTTATTGAGGACAGGCTCCAGACAAGTCTCCGCTCGCCGGTATCGCCGGTATGACGCTTCCGCGCACTGGCGGCGCTTCTCTTTTTCTACAGCTTATACAATGACCCTCTGCGCGGTCTGATCCCCGCGCAGAGGGCTTTTGCTTGCCGTCCGTTTTCGACGGGCGCCGGAGCCTTTACTCCCTCCCGTTTTTCGCCCGCTTTGCCTTTCTCCTTTTCCGGCACACTGCCGCCGACACGGCGATCGCCGCCAGAACGATCAGCCACGGCCAGCTTCTGGCCAGCCACACCGCGGCGGACTCCAGGCCGTTCACGAAGCCCCGCCACCCGGAGCCCAGCGCGGACACGATCCGACTGGCAAAGCCGGCAGGCGGCTCCTCGACGTTCGAGAGCTTATAGACCTCGTCGATATACACGTTCACCGTCGAATAATCCACCAGCGCGTCATAGTGCCTTAGCTGGCCGGAGAGACTGTCGATCATTTCCTCCGTCTCGGATATGGCGCTTTCGATAGCGATGATATCCTCCATGTTTTCCGCCTGCGTCAAAAGCTCCCGCAGACGCTCGAGCTTCGTCTGCTGCGTCTCCAGCCGACCGGCGGCGTCATAGTAAGTCTCGCTCACATCCTCCGCCGATTCGCTGACGCTCAGCACATGGCACAGCTTCCCCGCCTGATCGAGAAACGTCCGATACTGCTCCACCGGCACGCGGATGGTATACGACCCGGAGGGATACCCGCCCCACTCGCTGACGGTGCTGGACTCATAATATCCGCCGCATTCCTCCGTCAGCGCGGCCAGCGCCGCCGCCGCCTCGTCAAAATCGGTCGTCTCCATATTGAGATCGGCTGTGTAAACGATCTTCGCCTCGGCGTCCTGTTCCCGCGCCGGCTGCGCGGCCGCCGCTTCGGCCGCGTCCCACGCCGATTCCCCGTCCGCGCTGTAAACCAGCGCCGATGAGGACGCGCTCTCCGCCATCGTATAGGCGGTGTCAACGCTGGCGGTTTCGCCGCTCGAGCCGCAGCCGCACAGGAGCGCTCCCAGCAAAAGGCACGCCGACAAAAGGGCGGAACATCTTTTTTTCATTGCCAAAACCTCCGTTTCATTCGTCCTCTGCCTTAATAGACGGGGCATTTTTCAAAAAGTTCCCATCTTCCCGGGCGGCCAAAGGCTCCGGCCGGACTTGCAAAGGCGGGAAGCGCTGTGTATAATGATAGATCATAACGGGAGGCGAACCTGTCTTGTATACGCCCAAGCTGGAAAAAGATATCCTGTATCCGTTTGAATACGGCTTTGACGTATTCGGCGGAAAATGGAAGCCCAGAATCATATGCGCGCTGGCGGAACGGGGCGTCCTGCGCTACAGCGAGCTTCGCCGGGAGATGACGGACATCACCGACGCTGTGCTCTCAAGCTCTCTGAAGGAGCTCGTCTCGGACGGCGTCGCGCTTCGGAGCTCCCCCGACGACGCCCCGCAGCGGGTAGAATACAGTCTGACCGACAAAGGAGCCGCCATCGTGCCGATCCTGCACGACGTCTGCGCCTGGGCGGACACATATCATCACGCAGACGGCGAGAATATGCTCCGGCGCTGTCAGGAGTGCATCTACAAAAAGTCCCTGCCGCCGGACTGAAAAAAGCGTGCAGGACATAACACAGCCGGACGGCGGTTCGCGTCGTCCGGCTGGTGTTTTCGGATGTCATTCTTCCGCGTCAGAGGCGCAGATAAGCCCGTAGCCGCCGTTTTTCCGGCGGTAAACGATGGCAAAGCCGTCGTCCTCCGCTTCGTTTCGGAAGGCAAAGAACTCGTGGCCGAGAAGATCCATCTGCAAAATAGCCTCCTCCGGCGTCATGGGCTTTATGGAAAAGCGTTTTTCCCGGACAATCTTGAACTCGGGCTCGTCCTCCCCGTCGTCCTCCGGCACGGGCGCGGACATACGCTCGAAGGCGCCGTCGCGAAGCTTTTTCGCCAGACGGGTCTTGTTTTTCCGAACCTGACGCTCAATGGATGCCACGGCGGAGTCGATGGAGGCGAACATGTCGCCCGTGACCTCGGTGACGCGATAGAACATGCCGTTATTGCGGAGCGTGACCTCGGCCACATAGCGCCCGCGTTCGGTCTTAAATGTGACGAATGCCTCGCTCTCGCTGCGGAAGAGGCGGTCTATCTTGCCGATCTTCTTCTCCGCGTAGGCGCGCAGTTCGTCGGAAACGTCGTATTTTTTCCCGGTAAAAGTAAATGTCATGGCCTCTTACCTCCTTTGCCAACATTGTAACACATACACTGCAAGGCGGCAAGACCTATTTTCGGCGCGCCTATGATTCCAGAAGCTCCCGCAGGCGGCTGACGGCGCGTCGCTCCAGCCGGGACACCTGCACCTGACTTACGTTCAGCACACGGCTTGCCCGCTCCTGAGTCATGCCGTGGTAAAAGCGCAGGAACACCACCTGCCGTTCCTTTTCCGGCAGGCGCTCTATGGCCTGACGGAGCGCGACGTATTCCACGAGCCGCTCCTCCTGCGTCCAGTCGCCGAGAACCTGTTCAAGCGAAAAGCCGTCCTCTCCCCCGCCCTGCTGGAGCGACTCCGCGGGGATGGCCGCCGTCTCCGCCATGGCGATATCCTCCGGGGACAGGCCCGTCCGCTCCGACAGCTCCGACACCGTGGGATCCCGGCCCATCTCCTGCTCCAGCGCCTTGCGCGCCGCGCGGATGGCCGTCCCCCGTTCCTTGATGCTGCGGCTGACCTTCACGATCCCGTCGTCCCGCAGGAAGCGGCGTATCTCCCCGGATATTTTGGGCACGGCATAGGTCGAAAACCGCGTACCGTACTTTTCGTCAAACCCGTCGATGGCCTTCAAAAAGCCCAGACAGCCCAACTGGTACAGATCCTCCGGCTCCGTCCCCCGGCCAAAGTACCGCCGGGCGATGCTCCAGATAAGCCCCGCGTTTTCCTCTATCATCCTTCCGGCGGCCTCCCGGTCGCCGTTCTGCGCCGCCCGCAGGAGGGTCATGGTCTCGTCCAACTTATCCCCGCGCCTTTACCATGATGCGCTTCGACATTGTGACGGTCGTCCCCTTGCCGGGCGCGGAGCGCACGCGCAGACCGTCCATAAAGCTGTCCATGATGGTAAAGCCCATGCCGCTGCGTTCTTCGCCGCCGGTGGAAAACATAGGCTCCATGGCCTTTTCCACATCGGGGATGCCGCACCCTCTGTCCCGCACCATGATCTCCAGGACGTTCCCCTCCATGACGCGCAGCCGCATAACGACTGTCCCCAGAGTGCTGGGATAGGCGTGGACGATGGCGTTCGTCACCGCCTCCGAAACCGCCGTTTTGACATCGCCCAGCTCCTCCAGCGTCGGGTCGAGCTGGGATGCAAAGGCTGCGGCGGCGGAACGGGCAAAGCCCTCGTTCACGCTCCGGGCCGGAAATTCCAGTTTTATGTAATTGAGCTGTTTCATTGTTTTTTCTCCTCCCCGTCCGCGCGGCGCATATCCCGCCGCGCGGACGCATATTGTTATTCGGAAGCGCCCGCCTCGCCCGCCGCCGCGCCGACTCTCACCAGCCGGTCGATGCCGGAGGCGTCGATGACCTTCAGCGGCTGCCGCCCGGCGTTTTCCACCCAGGCGCGGCCGCCGGTCTCCGCCATGAGCCGGTGTACCTTCAAAATCAGCGCAATGCCGGACGAGTCCATAAACGTCAGCCCGCCCATGTCCATGACGCACTCCCGGGGCAGGTAGTCGTCCAGCGTCCGCGTCATGCTCTTCAGCGCGGCGGCGGCCTCGTGATGGTCAAGCTCCCCCTTTAGAAACAGGGTCAGCCGTCCCTCTCTGTAGCTCGATAATACCTTCATCTTGGACCTCCCTTTGCCTTTTCCCACCGAAAAAACCATATCAGCCATAAAAAAGCGCCGCATCTTTATAGATACGGTGCTATTTTACGGTTATTCGATTGCAAAGGCCGTCGGAACCGGTCGCAGAGCCGCCGCCCCGCCAAATTTTATGGCGTTTGGGCTCCTGACGACCGCCGACGGCGCGCTTACGGGGATTTTTCCTTTGCTTTATCCCAGATTTTTCAGGCTCTCCTCAAGATTGGCGGCCAGAGCCTGAGCCTTTTGGAGCTTTTCCCGCTCAAGAGCTACGACGTGCTCCGGGGCGCGGGAGACAAAATTCTCGTTTGCCAGCTTCTTTTCCTGCCCCTCGATGTCCCGGCGGGCTTTTGCAAGCGCCTTTTCGATACGCTCCCGCTCCTTGTCCAGATCGACCATCTCCGCCATAGGCATGAAGAGCTTCGCGTCCTCGGTGACGACCGTCACCATGCCCGCCGTGTCCGCCGGAGCGGAGGCGGTCACGCGCATCTCGCCGGCGTAGGCGAGATTTGCCATATATACCCGGCTCTTTTCAAAGACACGGGGCTTATCCGTGGCGACGATGAGGCTTGGCCGTCTGGCGGGCGGGACGTTCATCTCCGCCCGGCGGCTGCGGACGGCCTTGACAGCGTTCATAATGCTCTCGAAATCCGCCTCGTCCCCGGGGAAGGCCAGCTCCGCCTTATACTCCGGATAGGCCGCCACGATGAGAGCGTCCCCCTCGTGGGGCAGGGCGTCGTATATCTCCTCGGTGATAAACGGCATGAACGGGTGCAGGAGCTTCAAAACATCCGTCAGCACATACAGCAGCACCCGCTGGGCGCCCTCGTCGCCCTCGCGCAGGCGGGGCTTCGTTATCTCGATGTACCAGTCGCAGAAGCTGTCCCAGATAAAGTCGTATATCTTCGTGGCGGCAAGGCCCAGCTCGTATTTTTCAAAATTGTCGTTTACCTCGGCGATGAGACCGTTGAGCTTTGACAGGATCCACCTGTCCTCCAGCTTCAGCTCGCCGGGGAGCCTGTTTTCCTCCACCGTCAGGTTCATCATCACATAGCGGGCGGCGTTCCAGAGCTTGTTGGCAAAATTCCGCATGGCCTCGCACCGCTCCACATAAAAGCGCATGTCGTTTCCGGGGGAGTTGCCCGTGACCATGTTCATGCGCAGGGCGTCCGCGCCGTATTTTTCCACCATGTCCAGCGGATCTATGCCGTTGCCGAGGGATTTCGACATCTTCCGGCCCTTATCGTCCCGGACGAGGCCGTGGATGAGGACGGTATGGAACGGCGGCCTGCCCGTGTCCTCGCAGCCGGAGAATATCATCCGGGCGACCCAGAAGAAGATGATGTCGTACCCGGTCACCAGGACGTCCGTCGGATAGAAATATCCCATGTCCTCGGTCTTATCCGGCCAGCCCAGCGTCTCAAAGGGCCACAGAGCGGAGCTGAACCATGTGTCGAGAACGTCCGGGTCGCGCCGGATATGCTCCGAGCCGCACTTCTCGCAGACGTGCGCGTCCTGCCGCGACACGGTAATATGGCCGCAGTCGGCGCAGTACCAGGCCGGTATCTGGTGTCCCCACCAGAGCTGGCGGCTGATGCACCAGTCCCGGACGTTGTACATCCAGTTGAGATAGGTCTTGGAAAAGCGCTCCGGCACGAATTTTGTCTCCCCGGCCTCCACCACGCGGATGGCCTCCTTCGCCAGCGGTTCCATTTTCACGAACCACTGGTCGCTGGCAAGCGGCTCCACGTCGCTGTGGCAGCGGTAGCAGGTTCCCACATTATGTATGTGATCCTCTATCTTCACAAGATAGCCCTGCTCTTCCAGATCGGCCACGATGGCCTTGCGCGCCTCGTAACGATCCATGCCGTCATATTTCCCGCCGTTTATGATCCTGCCCTCCCCGTCGAGGACCAGTATCTGCTCCAGACCATGGCGCAGGCCGACCTCAAAGTCGTTGGGGTCGTGGCAGGGGGTCATCTTCACGCAGCCGGTGCCGAACTCCATGTCCACATACTCGTCGGCGACGATGGGGATCTCCCGGCCCATCAGCGGCAGGATGCAGGTCTTTCCCACGAGGTCGGCATACCGCTCGTCGGCGGGGTTCACGGCCACGCCGCTGTCGCCCAGCATGGTCTCCGGCCGGGTGGTCGCGACGACCACATAGCCGCTGCCGTCCGTAAGGGGATAGCGGACGTGCCAGAGCTTGCCGGGCTTTTCCTCGTACTCCACCTCCGCGTCGGACAGAGCCGTGGTGCAGTGAGGACACCAGTTTATGATGCGTTTGCCCCTGTATATGAGCCCTTTTTCGTACAGAGAGCAGAACACCTCGCGCACGGCGCGGGAGCAGCCCTCGTCCATGGTGAAGCGATGGCGCTCCCAGTCGCAGGAAGAGCCCAGCGTCTGCTGCTGCTTGACGATGCGGTCGCCGTATTTGTTTTTCCAGTCCCAGACCCGCTCGAGAAATTTTTCCCGTCCGAGGTCAAAGCGGGTGAGCCCTTCCTCCTCCCGGAGCATTTCCTCCACCTTTATCTGGGTGGCGATGCCCGCGTGGTCGTACCCCGGCAGCCACAGGGCGGCATAGCCCTTCATCCGCTTATAGCGGATAAGGATATCCTGCAGGGTGCAGTCCATGGCATGTCCCATATGGAGCTGGCCGGTGACGTTGGGGGGCGGCATGACGATGGTGAAGGGCTTCTTGTCCGGGTCGCGCTCGGCGTGGAAATAGTTCCCGTCCAGCCACATCTGATAGATTTTCCCCTCCACCTGCTTGGGGTCATATTGTTTCGGAAGTTCTTTCATTGAAACATGTCCTCTATTTCTTCCATCGGCGACAGGCCGACCTTTTTATCGAGGATCTCGCCGTCGCGAAACGCGATCAGCGTAGGGATGGACATGACGCCAAAGCGGCGGGCAAGCTCCTCCTGCTCGTCCACGTTCACCTTGCCGACCTTGACGGCGCTCTGCGCCTCGGCAAAGGCGTCCACCACCGGGCTCTGCATCCGGCACGGGCCGCACCAGGCCGCCCAGAAATCCACCAGCGTGTCGCCGGTGTCGATGGTCTCATCAAAATTATCTTTTCCCAGTTCCAATACGCTCATTGCTGTATCTCCTTTGTATGCGCGATGCGCCTGCGTTACCGTATATTATATCCAATGTTTCCCGCATTGGCAACAAAAAATACCGCAGCGCCGCGGCAAAAGCCTTTTCGGTACGGCTTTCCGAACGCGAACATACGACTTGATCGCGTGTGCTATAATCGGCATATGGACACAAACGCTGTCGGGCGGCTCGCGCCCAGTCCCTCGGGATATATGCATATGGGGAACCTTCTTACCATGCTGCTGGCATGGCTGGATATCCGCGCCCTCGGCGGACGGCTCATCCTGCGCATGGAGGATCTTGACCCCGCCCGCTCGAAGCCGGAATACATCCGGGCGCTGGCGGACGATCTGCGCTGGCTCGGTCTGGACTGGGACGAGGGCTTCCCCGACCCGGCCTACAGCCAGAGCCGCCGGGCGGACATATATGAGGACGCTTTCCAAACGCTGCGCGGCGCGGGACTCATCTATCCCTGCTACTGTTCCCGGGCGCAGCGGCTCGCCGCCTCCGCGCCGCATCCGGGAGAAAACCCCGCCGATCCGGGATGCCGCTGCGCCCATCTGTCCGCGCGGCAGCGAAAGGCTCTTGAGCTGGACGGACGGCGGCCGGCGTGGAAAATACATGCGCCGGACGAGACGATAACCGTCCGGGACGGGCATTACGGCGCGTTTTCCCAAAACCCTGCGCGGGAGGGCGGCGATTTCATCGTCCGCCGGGCGGACGGCGTTTTCGCCTATCAGCTCGCCGTGAGCGTGGACGATATGCTTATGGGCGTCAGCCGCGTGACGCGGGGGCGGGATCTGCTTGCCTCCGCGCCCCGGCAGGCGTGGCTCATAAAAACGCTGGGCGGCACGCCGCCGGACTACTGCCACGGGCCGCTCATCCTCTCCGGCACGGGCGGGGACAAGCTCTCCAAGCGTCTGGGAAGTCTCAGCACCCAAAAGCTGCGTCAGGACTTCACGCCCCGGGAGCTCATGGGAAAGCTCGCCTTTTTATGCGGCCTTGCGCCCACGGACGCGCCCGTCTCTGCGGCGGAGCTCGTCCCCGGCTTCGACTGGGCGCGCGTTACGCGGGACGATATTCCCTTTTCCGCCTTTTGAGCTACGCGCCGAACACGCCCAGATGCTCCAGCAGTATTTTGACGCCCATGCCGATAAGGATGACGCCCCCGACGATCTCGGCTTTGTTTTTGTACCGCGTGCCGAAAATATTGCCCACCTTCAGTCCCGCGGCGGACAGGATAAAGGTGGTCGCGCCGATAAAGCACACCGCCGCGGCAATATTCACGTCCGGCAGCAGCGCGAACGTGACGCCGACCGCCAGCGCGTCTATGCTGGTGGCGACGGCCAGCGGGAGCATCGTCCGAAAAGCAAAGGAGCCGTCCGCGTCATCCTCCTTTTTGGACGCTCCCTCCCTGATCATGCTGCCGCCGATCAGACACAAAAGCGCGAACGCGACCCAGTGATCGACGGCCGTAATATACTGGTCGAACGCCGACCCGACAAGATACCCGATCGTTGGCATAAGCGCCTGAAAGCCGCCGAACCACAATCCGATGATCAGGTAATGCCTTGCCCGCAGCCTCTGCACCGACAGGCCCTTGCACACGGACACGGCAAAGGCGTCCATCGACAGCCCCACCGCAATCAGAAACAGCTCCAGCAGTCCCATTGCCCGCCCTCCAAAACAAAAATCCGCGTCCGCGGCTATATCAGCGTAAAAAGAAAAACCCAAGTACAGCCATCACCATACTTGAGTCTCGTTGTTTAAGACAAGCCAGACGGCATAAGGCCGTCAGTCTGTTGACTTGCCACTCATATCGAGCCAGCTACTCCCTCAATTACCAACAATGTACCATATTCCCGCCCCGCCGTCAAGACAGATATCCCCGCCGTTTTCGATACGGCGGGGATATCCGCCTG
Organism: uncultured Oscillospiraceae bacterium; assembly: GCA_964516625.1. Lineage (GTDB taxonomy): Bacteria > Bacillota > Clostridia > Oscillospirales > Oscillospiraceae > CAJOIG01. The sequence goes on from CAZEXC010000005.1 coordinate 20,541, forward strand.
TCCTCCCGGCCGCGGCCGGATCGCGCTTACGCGTTCAGCGCCGCTATCAGCGCCCGCCATGTTTTCGGGCCGCAGATGCCGTCCACCTTCAGACCGTGATCCGACTGGAACGCGCGCACCGCCGCCCTCGTGGCGCTTCCGAAAATGCCGTCAACGCCGGTGTCGCCGCAGTGGTAGCCCAAGGCAATGAGATAGGTCTGCATGGCGCTCACATCCGAGCCTGAGCTTCCCTGCGACACCTGCTTATGGTTCGCGGGCGTGTCTCCCGCGGCGGGGTTATAGCTTGCCGCCCCGTCCCCGTCGGCGTTTACCGTGTCGGTCAGGGTCTTCCCTGTATACACGCCGTTTACCGCCTCCTGGAACGCCTGATACCACTCGTTATATGCCTGCTGGGAATAGGCCGTTCCCACCGGCAGCGCCAAAATATCCGCGATGTCCTCCGTCACATAGCCGTAGGACTGCCACTTTTCCAGCGCGTTTTCATAATCCCGCTGCGCGGCGTCCGTCCTGTTTTCATAGTCCCGCTGGTGATTTTCCGCCGCCGTCTGATCGAGCTGGTCATAGGCCGTCAGCTCCGAGACCGTCTGCGCCCGCCCGGCAAGATAATTCTCATAAGCCTGCTGCATGAGCTCCGCCTTCTTATCCGCCGCCGCGGCGTTATAATAGTTCTGCGCCTGCTGGGCGGCGGTGACAGCCGCGGTGGACGCGACGCCGCCGGTATTGGCCGCCGCGCTCCCGAGGCTGTTTTCATAGGCGCGCAGGCCCTCGCGCAGATACGCCCGGCGGTAGCTTTGCCACGCCTCGTCGCTGTCCGCGTCGTAGGAGAACCCCTCGGACAGGGAATCTGCGAGCTGCCGCTGTTCGTCCTCATATTGGTTTACATAACTTCCGTCCGTATTGCCGGACTCATTGAGGCGATACCCCGTTCCCTCCGCACCGGCGGTATAGCCGCCGTAGACCGAGCGTATACGCTCCGCCCCGGCGTTTGCCAGCGCCCGCGCCTCATCGGTGGCCGCGTCGGCATAGTCCCGCTTATAGGACAGGATGCTCATGCCCGCGTCGGGATTTGCCTGCGCCAGACGGAGATCCGCCTCGGAAAAGCTCGACAGCAGTCCCGCCGCCGCGGCGCTGGACAAAAAATCCTTATAGGTGTATGTAGTTTTCGACACTTCCTTCTCCCTTTTCCCCCGGCGGACACGCTCACGATTCCTCCCCGTCGTCCCCCAGGTCTGCATTAAGTTGACATAATATATATCTGTACTGCTCGTTTATCTGATAGATATAGTCGAGTATGCGCTCGAGTTTTTCCTCCTGCGTCTCGTCTCCGGTGAAGCCGGGAAAGGCGCTGTCCGCTCCGAAAAGCCTGTCCGCCACGGCCTCACCCCCTGACGCTCCCGGCGAGATACTCCCGGCTCAGCGCCCACAGCTTCCAGTCGCCCTCGCCCTCGAGCCGCACGCGGAAGCTGTCGCATCGGCGGGGGATGAGATGGAGCGTCTGGATAGCCTTCGTCCCCGCGCGGACACACCCGGCCTCCTGCCACGGCGCGCCGTCGTAGCTGACGAAAAGCCGGAGCGTCTGCTCTGTCTGCACGCGGAAATACAGGTGCGCTATGGTCTTGCGTCCGGCCGTGCCGTCGTAAAAGTCCGCAAACTCCGCCATGCTGCCGACCGTCTCCTCTTCCGTTCCGTCCGGCTCCCGGACACGCCCTATCTGCCACAGTCCGCCGCCGGACAGGAGCATATACAGCTCCCCGCCGCACCACGCGAAGTCCATGACCTCTGCGGCGTCCTCCCGATGCCACAGCCCCAGCACGGTGTCATATACATACAGGCTCGTCTCCCCGTCGGCCTCGGCGCAGACGTAATACTTCCTGCCGTCCGTGCCCGCCACGGCGTTTTTCCGCCGGGCCGCCCCGAGCGGGCTGTCGATCAGGGACGGGACGCCTCCCGCGTAGGCGGCGAAGCCCGCGCGGGATTTGTAATACAGCGTCTGACCCACGACGGCGAAGCTCTTGCCGCTTCCGGCCTCGCAGCCAAGCGTTTCCGTGTCCATGAGCTGGAAATTTGACGGCTTTGTGCCGTAGACGCGATAGATGTGATCCTCCTTGAACAGAAGGGGGTACCCGCCGTAGGCGCAGGCCCCGGTGAACGCGCCGCCGCTCCCCACCTCCACGCTCCAGCAGCAGGTGGCCGTTCCGTCGTAGTTGTTCCATACCCGCGGCTCCCCCAGATAGGAGCAGTAGACCATCGAACCTTTCACGCCCCAGAGCCGGTTGTCGCACTCGCAGAGATAGTCGAGATCCGGCACCGTCCGGCTCACCGTCACCACGCCGGTCTCGGCATAGTCGTATTCCGTCCGCTCGAACGTCAGCCACGTCTCGGCATAAGCGCCGTAAAACACGTCCGCCTGCGACTGCACGCCGCTGCGGGTGACGGTGACGGCCGCGCCGCCGCTGAATACGACGGTGTCGCCCTCCGTCAGCGCCTGCGAAAGCTCGAAGAAATAGTACGTCCCCTCATAGGCGAAGCTGTACGCATCCGCCGCCAGACCGTCCGCGCCGACGGTATAGGTCGCGTACACGTCCATCGTAAAGCTGTTATCGTAAAAATACAGCGCCGAGCCTGACACATCGCGCACAATGAGCGTCCGGTCGTTCTCCTCGTGGGTCGTGCAGCCGGATATCGTCACCGCGTCCCCGACGCTGAACAGGCTCTCCATATCGCTGCCCCACAGCACCAGACAGTTGTTTTCCGAGGAGCTGCCGTTCGGGGCGGCGGAGGAGCAGAACAGAGCCTGCGCCTCGACGTCCTCCGTCGAGACGGACGCCTCCAGAGAGCCGAAGGTCTCCGTCGCGGTGTTATAGTATTTCTTATCCGGCCAGATGACGATCCAGTGATTTATGAAATAAAACCGTTTGTCGCCCTCCTCCACCTGTCCCTTCAGCTCGCCGTCGTAATAAAAGCCCGTCCCGTCGGCCCAGCAGAGCCTGTCCCGTCCGGCAAGGCCGTGCGGCGCGTCCAGCGTCCGCGTCAGGTACCGTCTGCCTCTGGGGGACAGCAGCGGATAGTGGTCGCTGGTCATGTTCTCCATCGCGGCGATCTCCCCGTCTCCGGCGGCCAGGTTCTCGTTCAGTCCCCCAAAAACGCACTGATAGGCTCGCCCGTATCCATCCCCATAAGGGAGCTTTGAAAGCTTCATGAGCCCACACCGAATACAAGCCTCGCCAGCGCGGCGATAAGCGCCGTTCCTATCGCGCCCAGAAGCCACAGGATAGCCGTCAGCTTGGTGTTTATAACGGCAAACTCCGTGTTGAGACAGGCGATGCGCCGGTCGTTTTCCTGCGTCATACGCCGGGTCTGCTCGAACTCGGCGCGCGTCACCTCCGTCATATCATTCCTGCCCGTCCTTTCCCAGATTCATTACCGCGGCAAGCCCCGTCGATACGGCCAGCACGACAGCCGCCTGCAGATTTTCCTCCGTCATGCCCGCGGCGCCTGTCGCCGCCGCCGCCAGCACGCCCGCAGCGGCCTGAATAAACGTCCGCAGCGCCCGCAGCGCCCATTCGTGCTTTGCAAACCATGCTTTCATTCTGTGACCTCCTTTACTCCAGCTCCGCCCATGTCAGCGGCCCGACCTCGCCGTCGGCCTCCAGCCCGTTCGCCTGCTGGAACTGCCGGACTGCCGCGCCGGTCTTCTCTCCGAAAACGCCGTCGGTCTCCAGAGGATGGCCCGCGCCGGTCAGAAGCTCCTGAAGATATTTGACCTCCGCGCCGGCGCTTCCTTTTTTCAGCAGCGTATGGGCGGGCCTTTCGCATCCGAACATTTTCGCCCATGTGTAACGGTCGGCGATGCCCGTCGGATGAAGGCCCTCCTCCGTCTGGAAGGCCATCGTGGCGCTTTCCGTATTCACGCCGAAGCTCCCGTCGATGCCCTGCGGATCCTGCCCCGCGCAGTACAGCAGCCCCTGCCATACCGTCACGTCGTCCGTATCGTCGGGCCGCTGCACGCTCCGGGTGGCGTAATACGTCTCCGGCCCCCACTCGCCGTCCTCCGCGACGGACGCGGAAAGGGCGGCGTTCAAATATCTCTGATGGGCTCTGACCGCCGCCGCCTTGGTGACGGGGCCGTAAACGCCGTCCGCCGCCACGCCCAGCCAGCGCTGGAACACGGCGATATCGTCCGTATCCGCCGTCTGTCCGGCGTTTTCCAGATTAAGCGTCACATAGCCGTAGATATAGCTGCTGGTAAGCGCGTAGGAGCGCTTGCGGGCCATGTTGCCGGAGTTTCCCTCGTATGTGTAGACGTAGGCGTTATCCGCGGCGTACACCATGCCGGTGTGCTCCCGCGTCGTCCCGTTGCTGGAAAACACGATAACGTCGCCCGCCTGCGGGGAGTAGGCCGCGCCGCCCTTTCCCCTGTCAACGCGCTGGTAGCTGCTCCAGTGGCGCGCGCTGTCCGGCGCGGCGTCCCAAAGCTGGCTGCAGGCCGTATAGGGCCACACGCCCCACATGGCGGCCTTTGCCGCCGCCTTATCGCTCCGGCAGGCTTCGTATACCGCCGTGGACACCATCATCGCGCACCACGCGCCGGGATTTACGCCGCAGAGCTTTCCCATATATGTGTAATTGGCGCTTCCTTTGTTGGCCGCAAAATCCGATATTTCGCGGGATAGATGGGACGCGTCGGCCTTTTCGTAATAACCGCCGCTGCCGATATAATACGCGAAAGCGTCCAGAACGTCATTGATCGTCGCCATTGAGTTTCCCCCTATTATGTAAACATATTGATCTTTGCCGCCGGCTGTACGAGGAGCCACGCCTCAACGCTCCTGTCCCCGTCCGTATCCCCCTCGTAGCGCAGGATGAGCTTTTCCCGGGCCCCGGAGGAGAGCGCCAGCCCCGGTGTGCGGCACAGGCTCTCCGTCTCTTTTGTTATGTAAACTCCATCCGAAAGCCTCCCCGTCTCCCCGACGCTGAGCGTGAGCGTTCCTCCGGCCGGTTCGTCCACCCGGTAGCGCACGCACAGGGCCGCCGCGTCCGGGCCGAGCGCCCCCGCGGCGCGTCCCCCGTCCGCAAGGTCGGAGCAGGCGTATGCGCCCAGCCGCACCCATTGGGCGGCGTTCTGCGCCGGTTCAAAGGCGGCGGCATACCATGCGCCCAGCTCGCAGATGCAGCCGTTATACAGGCTCATGCTGTTTTCGTACTGGCTGTACTCGCCGTTTGCAAAATCTATCATCGCGCCGAGGTAGGCCGTATATACCCGCCGCCAGCCGCCCGGCAGGAGAAGGCGCGCGCCGCCGTCCTCCTCCGGGTCATAGGGCCGCCACAGGCTCATGGGCTGCAAAAATATCTGTGTCCACAGGACAGCCTCGAGATCGCTGACCCACGCCGTCTTCTGCTCCCGCGTATAGGCGCTGGGGCGGGCGATGTCCACCCAGTCCAAAAGCTGGCCGAGCGTCATAGCGCCGCCCCCCTTCCGTCCATCTGCCCGGCGGCGGCCCGCGCCTGAGCGCGGTTATTTTCCTCGATGAGGTTTTGCCGCGTCTGCGCCGCGCCGGGATAGTGGAGCTGCTCCATCTTCGTCCAGAAGAGGATGCGCGTTTCCATATCGTTGGGATCGCCAAAGGCCCCGGCGGTGTAGAAGTTCTCCGTCTCCTTCCACATGGCCGTCCGATCGGCGGCCAGCGCCGCGGAGCTGTCGCAGGAAAAGAGGAAGCGGTCGTTCCAGTACCACTGGCCGTCCTCGTCCTGACAGAGGAAATCCCATTTGTTCCACTGCTCGTCCCGGGGATTGCCGGCCTCGTCCGTGCCGGTGACGGGGTGCGTTTCGTCGGCATAGGCCAGCTCGTATCGGAAAAGGCCCTCGAAAAGCTGCGCCCAGCAGGCGTTTTTCATCACCCGCTTCGATTGCAGCCGCCCCGCCGTCTGGTTGGCGGCGAACTCCTTGGCAACGCCGCTGACGGCGGTGCTGTCCTTCCGCCCCTGATAGGAATCGGTGATGCCCACGAGATCCCGCGCTTCCTGATAGATATATTCCAGATACGCCAGCGGCTGCTCCACGTCGCATTTCATGTCGTAAACGCCGAGGTAGCTCTTGTCCGACACGTTTTTGAGCCGTATGACCTTCGCCACGCCGGTGTCCGCCCGGATGGACGGATCGGGTGGCAGGGTGATATACGTCCCCGCCGCCAGAAGCTGGTCTATGATGCTCTTTTCCAGCCGGTTTATGGTGTTTTGCTGATCCCGTACCTTGTCAACATCCGATTCGCCGAGGAGCTTTCCATATACGGATACGGATTTCTGCAAAAACACCGGGTACATATCCGGCTTGTAATAGGGAATGCGGTTCGGCTCGCCGGTGACGGGATCGGCTCCGGGGATGACGGAGCCGTCCGAGCGGCTTGCGGGGAGCCACAGCTCCTGATACGCCTCCTCGGCGCACGAGAGCTTCCCGCCGCACACCGGGCATTTCGGCCCGTCCTCGCCGCCGTCCTCCTCCCCGCCGCGATCGTACATGTCCGCCGCTATGAAATCGGCGGGCTGCACCGCGCCGCAGTCCGCGCACCGGCAAAGTCTCCGGCTCTGGCAGTCCTCGAGATCCTCCAGAACGGTATCGTTCACCCACGAAAACAGCCCCACGCCGCCTGCGTCGTTCCGATAATAGGCCACATACTGGGTCACGAGCTCGTCCGACGCGGACACGCCGCCGCCGCGCACCTGCGGCTCCTCCTCCAGCTCTCCGGACACGTCCACGCCGTATCGCCGGCGGATAAACGTCTTTGTCTGCGGGAGCTTCAGGATGAAGTCGTCCATCTGCTGGATATCCCCTGTGACGCCCGGCTGGGGAGCAAGCTGCTTCGGGTGCAGCACGGACACGACGCTCCGCCCCGCCGTATCGTGGCTCTGGGCGCCGCTGTCCCACTCCAGCACGAACAGCCCGCCGCCCTGCACGGGTACGGTGCGCTCCATCTGATCGTTGAGTATCTCCATGGGAAGCTGGTCGAGCTTGTTGCGGAGCATGTCCTCGATGAGCACCGCCAGACGCTCGTCCTCCCGCCGCAGAGGCGTTACCTTCGGCTGGGGGATGTTCGCGTCCACCTGCGCCTCGACGAGCTCTGCGGCGATATTCCGCACATGGGGCGTTTTCCGTATCACGTCGCCGTCTACCAGCTCGTCTATTCGGTTCCGCCCGCGGTAGATGGCCTCCCGCTCGTCCATGCGGTCGGTCTCCTCCGCGAACGCCGCTTCATAGCGGGAGAGCTTTTCCTGCCACTGCTGGAGCTTTTTTCTTTTCTGATTCCTATCCATTTTCACGTCCTCCCGTATGTCTGGAAAAGGCGACCCTTTTCCAGACATCCTTTATCAGAGCGTACCGCCGCCGCTCAGACCGCCGCCCAGGATGAAGCGCCAGTCCACGAAACCGGCGGACAGGCGGGCGTAGCCGTCCCAGATATTCTCATCGTTCGCGCCCAGACGGCTGGTTATCTCGCAGTCCACCCGGTCGAGCCATACAGCGCCGTCGCACTGCTCGTTGTAGGAGCTGTCCATGATAAACCACGGCGCGGCGTTCGCGCTGCCGATATAGTCGTTGAGGTACGGCCAAACCAGCACGCGCATGGAGCCGAAAAGATAGTTGAAGTCGTTGTTCGCCGTGCCGGGCTGCTCATAGGAGCCGAGCACCGCGAAAACGCTCTTTTTCAGCGCGGCGATATTCGGGATGATGATGGTATCCGGCTCCAGACCCAGCGTTTCGCCGTTGTCGCCTCTGAAGTTCTGCATGGCGGTCATGGCCGCGCCGAGAGCCTCCTCGGAAAAGGCGTCGGAGAACATGTTTGTCTGCTCGCCGCCGGAGACCTTCGCCGGATGGGCGGTGCTGAAAAGGCACAGGCCGTCGGCGCTGGCGCAGTCGAAATCGAAGCCGTTCAGGGAAATGGCGGTGGCGCCGGTGCTGGCTGTGCCGAGAAGATTCGCGAAAAAGCGCTCGCGGGTGCGGTAAAACGAATCCGTCAGCTTTGTGGCGCGTTTTGTCATCTCGCCTATCTTGTTGTCGTCGCGCATCTCGCGGGAGATGGCGATCTGGCTTTTCCAGACCTGATTGACGATGGTCTTGGGGTAGCCCTCCTCGAATCCGTTCGTGGGATGCGCGCCGTTTTCGCCCACCACCTGCCAGTCGGAGGCGGCGGTCACGCTGGTAAACGCTTCCGCCCAGTTCTCGCTTTTGACCTGCCGGAACACCTTCGGGCCGATCTCCTTGACCTTCCACGCCTCTGTCACGTCCTCGATGCAGCTTGCGATGGGCGCCTGATATTTGCCGTACAGGGTGTCGAGCCGGCCGGAGCCCTCCGCTATCACGATATTAGCCATAAAAAATTCCCTCCTTAATACACGAAACGGCAGAGATATCCGCCGTCTTCCGTCATGCCGGTGATCTGCAGGTTTTTCGTCCCGGCGGCGGGGTCTATGAACATCCCGTCGTCGGAAACGCCGGCCAGCGCGCCGAGGGCGGGAGCGGCGGCCCCGTCGGCCAGCGGCGCTGCAAAGACCGCCTCCGGCGTGACGCGCACCACCGGCGCCACCGTGCCGCCGACCGCGTCCTTCAAGTCGCACATGGCAATGTAATTGGGGGTGACGGACTTCGTCAGCTTCCCGTCGGACAGCGCCATACAGAGCCCCTGAGCGACATCGCCGGCGGATACCGGCATGTACTCAAAGGGCAGAGGCTGTCCGCAGTCATAAGAATAGGGGATAAAACCCATTTGATCCTCTCCTTTTTGATTGTGTTATTGTCTTTGATATTTCTGATACTTCCTGTACTTGCGCCGAATCTCATCGTCGGTGATGCCCGGCTTTGCCAGACGGTACTCCGCAGCCACCTCCGCCGGTACGGAAACATATTCCCCCGCGCCCGGCCGGCCGGCCAGAGCCGTCAGATGACGGCGGGAGCCGAGGCTCCGCATGGTCTGGCGCGCCGCCGCGTCCGCCGCCCGTTTTACAAGCCTGTCGTATCGCGCCAGCTTGTAGGCGTCCACGAGGCTCACGCCCTTTTTCACCAGCGCGTAAAACCCGTCGTACTCCGGCATGTCCATCAGGTCGTCGAGGCTTTTTATCTCGCTGTCCAGCTCTCCTATCCGGCGTACCTGATCCTCCGCCACGAGCCTTGCCCGCTCGGCGGCTGTCCTCTCCCGCTCCCCGGCAAGACGCGCCCGCTCGGCGCGTATCGCGTCCTCCGGCGGGCCAGAAGTCCCGTCAGGCGCCGCCTCCCGCCGCTCTTCCTCCGGGGCGGCGGCGTCCTCCTCCCGCGCCGGGGACGGCGCGCTTTCCGTGTCCCCAGCCGCTTCCGTGCCGCTCAGGGCGGCGCTGTTTTCGTCCATAGCTCCTCCTCCTTTTTACTTCCCGCTTCTCAGATCCGCGCCGCGCACCGCCGTTCCCTTTCCGGCGGTCTTCGTCCTCTTGCGGAGCGCTTCGGCCTCCTGCGCGCCGGCGTTTGAAAGCTTCTGCTCATATCCGTCCTTTCTCTCCATGGCTGTCACCTCCTTTCCGGCTTTCCCCAAAGCCCTGTCAGGAAGCGCCGTCCCTCCTCATCCGCCCGCTCATAATCCTCCAGCATATCCTTTGTCCACAGCCGGCCTCGTCTGCCGTCCGGCTCGTCCAAAACCTCCTGCTGCGTGCGTATGTCGTGCGCGATGGCCAGCGCCATGACAAGGTCGTCGTGCTCCCCCGCCATAGCCTCGGGACGGCGGTCCCGGTTGTACTGAAAGGTCATCATCTCCCCAAGCGTGTCCGCGTCGCAAACAATCTCCGGGTGCTCCCGGAAGGCCGCCACAAGCCTGGCGATCATGACCGGCCTCGTCCGGCTGTTCGTCTCGAAGCCGTAAGCCTGCTTGACGCCGCCGGTATAGGTATCGGGAAGCTCTCGTACATACAGTCTGGGGTATCCCATAAGCGAGAGCATTTTAACGGGATAGGTGGAGTAATTGACCTCCACGCCGAGAAGCGCGTCGTTGTAGTACCGTCCCAGACAGTACATCTGCCGGGCATACTGGTCCTCGTCATACTGGTGACGCAAAACGGCCGCCTGCACGCCGGTGAGGTTGTCCACCACCTGGCCGGTGAACCAGTCGGAGCCCGTGCCCGCCGTGTCGCCGCCGATGACATAGTGCCGCCGGGGGCGGGGCTTCTCATAGATGCGGACGATACCCTCCGGGCGTTCCTCCCATCGGATATTCCGTATGCGCGTGGGGTCGTCCCCCACGTCGTAGACAAAGCGCCCGCGGGCTATGGGCTGCGGCGCGTTCTGACGGCGGCAGGCGGCCTTGTCGTTATCGAAAACGCTCTGGCCGCTCGTCAAAAACGCCTCGTCCGGGCAGGAGGGGTACTCCTGACGGAAAACGCGCCCGTCCCCGGCGCAGTTGTTGCGGATGCACCACCGCCGCCAGGCAAGCTGCTCCTCGTCCAGACCGTACCGCCGCTGGAGCTCCCGCTCCTCCTCCGTCCAGACCGCGTCCGGCTCGGCTCTGCGTCGGTAGTCCGGGTTTTCAAACCACGGGAAAAACAGAGGCTCGAAATCGCTTTCGCCGCGCACCGCCGCCTCCCACAGCCGGTGGAACTCGTCAAAGCCGTTGGCCGTGCTTTCCACGATGACCATGGTGTCCGGCTCCGACGGAACCGCCTGCATGATGCCGGTCCAAGTGGCGAGCTTGTCCCCTCCCCAAAAGGCAAACTCCGAGGCGTGGACGTTATGGAGCGTGTCGCTCCGACCCACCCCTCCGCCGCCTGCGGTGTTGCAGCGTATCCGGCTCATAAGGCCGGGGTCGCGGGCCTTTTTCTCCGGGTCGCGCTCCGGGTTCTCGAACACCAGCTCCCGGGCGTTCACGTTTTTGCACATGGGGCGGAGCCCGTCGGGCATACGCTCGAAAAACAGCTTCGACATCTTGAAAAGGTTTGCTGTGGAATCGTCCCTGTGCGCCACGATAAGGGAATTTACGTTTTTCCGCGTGGCCGTGCGGTAAAAGATAAGCGCCTCCGCCAGCGTGGAGAACCCGAGCTGGCGCGCCTTGAGGATAATGACCCGCATGGGCTTTTTGGCTTTTTTCTGCGCCGCCAGCGTCTTGTACAGCCGCACCTGCGCGGGATTGAGCTTCAGCGGCGCGATTTTCGCATCCTTCGTGCGGATATGGAGATTTTTCTCGATAAAGCTGCGGGCCGTCACAGGTACTGCGTCCTTCTCCCGTGGGGCCGCGGCTCGTATACCGTGCAGGCGTCCCCCGGCCCGCACGGGCGTTTTTCGCACTTTATCAGTATATATACGCACGCCCGGAGCATCTCGCACTCGTCCCCTACGTTCACCGGGCAGGAGTACAGGCATTTGTTGCATTTATCTCTCATATATACCATCCTTTGTTGCATTATGCGATAATATATTTCTAGCACAGTGAAATTTGTTTTGCAATACTTTTTCTTGCATTTCGCAATTTTTTATGATATGCTGTTGCACGGGAACAAAAAAAGCGCGCCTTTCGGCGCGCGTGGGCAGGTGTTCGATATGGAAACAACGGGGACTGGCCGCGCCGTGGATCTGGCGCTTTTATCCGCGCGGCTCAAAAGCGCCCGCAAGCTGCGGGGCAAAACGCTGGACGAGGTGGCCGCCAGCGTGGGGATGAACAAGTCCACCATCCAGCGCTATGAAGCCGGGCTCATCCAGTCGCCGAAAATGCCGGTTTTGCGGGAGCTGGCGAAATACCTGAACGTAAGCCTCCTCTGGCTCATCGGCGAGGACGAGCGTATGGATCCGGCGCAGCCGCAGGACGAGCTCGACAGCTATCTGGAAATGCTCGAGAACCGGCCGGAGGTTCGCGCGCTCCTGAAAAGCGTAGCCGGCGCAAAGCCCGAGGACGTAAAGGCGGTCATGGACTTTTTCACCGCCCTCAGGAGCCATGATGAATGACTGCAACATCCGCTATCTGGACTTCCCGAACCGAAGCGTAAAGGCCGTCACCTTCCCCAATGACGACGGCAGCTTCGACATCTATTTGAACACCCTGTACCCAGAACCGGCGCTGGAGGACGCGCTGCGCCACGAGCTGGAGCATATCCGCCGGGGCCATTTCTACTCCGACAAGCCTATCCGCGAAAAGGAGGACGAGGCCGACCGCGCCGGATCGCTGTGCTTCTCCCCCGGCGAGCTCGTCAACTGGATCACCGGCGGCGCCTCATCCTGAGACCGCGCCGCTTTGCAGCACAACAGGAGGCCGCAGAAAATGGACGAAAAAATGACGCCCCAAGTACAAAGCCAGCTCCGCCACATCCTGAAAATGCCCGCCGAGTGCTATGCCGCCAGCGGCATCGTGATAAACGGGCGGCGCATAAAATCCCTCGTGTTCACGACCGATCTGGCTATCATCAAAAACTGCGACGCGGACGCCGTCTTCGCCGTCTACCCCTTCACGCCGCAGCAGTCTATAAGCGACGCCATCATCAAAGCCTCGTACATCCCTGTGTTCTGCGGCGTGGGCGGCGGCACGACAAAGGGCATCCGCACCGTGACGCTGGCAAAGGATGTGGAGTGTCAGGGCGCCATGGGGGTGGTTCTGAACGCTCCCATATCCGACCTGAACCTTCTCGCGGTGGCCAAGGCCGTGGATATCCCTGTCATCATCACCGTGGTGAACGGGGACACGGACATCGCCGGCCGGCTCAACGCGGGCGCTTCCATTCTGAATGTCGCGGGCGGCCCGGGCACGCCGGATATCGTCCGCGCCATCCGGCGGGATTTCCACGATATCCCTATTATCGCCAGCGGCGGCAATCAGCCCGACACCATCCGCCGCACCATCGACGCCGGGGCAAACGCCATCACGTATACCCCGCCGTCCACGCAGGAGCTTTTCAAGGTAATGATGCAGAAATACCGGGAGCAGTGATTTCTGCATCTTCCAAAAGCCCCGCCGGCCGCGCCGCTATACGGCTGCCGTACGGATCGGGCGCTTTTCAAGGGCCTGACGCAGAAATACCGGGAGCGGCGCAAGCAGCTCCCGGTATTTTTTCTTTTCCGCCGCTACGTCCTCTCCCTGCGGCGGACGCAGAAGAACAGACAGACGACGAAGCCCACGCACAGGATCCCCGCGCAGGCGCCGGAAAAATCCAGCGCCACGTCCCGCACGCTGGGGCCTCGGCCGTCCACAAAGATCTGGATGCTCTCGTCTATCGCGGCGGCGGCAAGGCACAGGGCGGCGGGCAGGATATAGCGGCTGTGCCCGTCCGGCTTCAAAAACAGGATAAACATCATCGCCCCCAGCGCCGCGTACTCCGTAAAATGCGCGGTCTTGCGCACAAGGGTCGCCTGACTCACCGCAAGCCCGTGGGCTTCCAGAAAGCCCTGCACCGGCTCGATGATCGGCTCCAGAAGCCGGCCCACAAAGTCGCTCTCCTGACTGGACAGCTCCCCCGGGAGCAGCGAATTGCCCCATATAAACACCAGAAGCAGGATCACCAGCATCAGCTTTATCAGAAACACAAAACCTTTCATGCCCTGTATTTTCCTCCAAAACACGGATTTTGTCAACCGCGGCCGAATCGCCCGCGCTTGCCTATTGACATTTCCACTTCCCGTGATAAAATATTAGGTAACAAAATTTCATAGCCTTATCAAGAGTGGCGGAGGGACCGGCCCTGTGAAGCCCGGCAACCTGTGCGTTTTCCGCGCAAAAGGTGCCAAATCCGGCGGTGTTAATCGAAAGATAAGCAGCCTGCGTTCTGTGCCCGCCGTCCGGCGGGCGTTTTTTATAGCGGCACGACGCCGCGCATTTTATACGACTACAAAGGAGAATCGATCATGGGACATTATCTGTTTACATCCGAATCCGTTACGGAAGGTCATCCCGACAAGGTCTGCGACCAGATAGCCGACGCCATCCTCGACGCCATTCTGGAAAAGGACCCGGACGGGCATGTAGCCTGCGAGTGCACCGCCACAACGGGGCTTATCAGCGTCATGGGGGAAATAAGCACCGGCTGCTATGTGGACATCCCCAAAATCGCCCGCGGCGTTTTACGGGAGATCGGCTATGACCGCGCCAAATACGGCATGGACTGCGATACCTGCGCCGTTTTGACCTCCATCGACGAGCAGTCGCCGGACATCGCCATGGGCGTGAACGAGAGCCTTGAGCAGAAGGAGGGCGGCGAGGCCGCCGAGCTTGCAAACGGCGCGGGGGATCAGGGCATGATGTTCGGCTACGCCTGCGATGAGACGCCGGAGCTCATGCCTTTGCCGATCAGCCTTGCCCATAAGCTGGCAAAGCGGCTGGCCGACGTTCGCAAATCCGGGCTTCTGCCGTATCTCCGTCCCGACGGAAAAACGCAGGTCACCATCGAATACGACGAAAACAACCGTCCCGTTCGGGTGGACACCGTCGTCGTTTCCGCCCAGCACTCGCCGGAGATTCCCCTCGAGCAGATCCGCGCGGATATGATAAAGCACGTTATCCTGCCCGTTATCCCCTCCGAGCTGGATCGGGGCGATATAAAATATTATGTAAACCCGACGGGCCGTTTCGTCATCGGCGGGCCGCAGGGCGACAGCGGTCTGACAGGGCGGAAGATCATCGTCGATACCTACGGCGGCAGCGCGCCCCACGGCGGCGGCTCGTTTTCGGGAAAGGATCCCACGAAGGTCGACCGCAGCGCCGCTTACGCCGCCCGCTGGGTGGCGAAAAGCATCGTGGCGGCGGGGCTGGCAAAGCGCTGTCAGGTACAGCTTGCTTACGCCATCGGCGTGGCCACGCCCGTGTCCGTGAACGTCGTCACCTTCGGCACCGGGACGGTTCCCGACAGCGCGCTGCAGAAGGCCGTGACAGAGGTATTCGACCTGCGCCCGGCGGCCATCATCCGCGACCTCGATCTGAAAAAGCCCATCTACCGCCGCCTCGCCGCCTACGGTCACATGGGCCGCGAGGAGCTGGGCGTAGGATGGGAGGATACCGGCCGCGCGGAGGCGCTGCGGGAGGCGGCTTCGCGCGCATAACGTAAAGTATAGCAGGAAGAAATCGAATATGAGCACGATTTACGACGAAAGCCTCGCCCCGGGCGGGGAAAAGAAAATAGCATGGGCCTTTCGGCACATGCCGCTGCTGACCGCCATCGCGGCGGATTTTGAAAAGCAAAAGCCCTTTCAGGGACTTAAAATAGCGCTTTCCGTCCATCTGGAGGCCAAAACGGCCTGCCTCTGCCGGGTCATGGCCCGCGGCGGCGCGCAGATGTACGTCACCGGCTCGAACCCCCTGTCCACACAGGACGACGTAGCCGCCGCTCTCGCATCCGGCGGTCTGGAGGTATACGCCGCCCACGGCTGCACGGAAACGGAATACTTTGCAAACATCGACCGCGTACTGGAGCCCGGCCCCCACATCATCATCGACGACGGCGGGGATCTGGTCTGCCGCATACACGAAAGGTTCCCTCATCTGCTCGGCGGCGTCATCGGCTCGTGCGAGGAGACGACCACCGGCATCATGCGCCTGCGCCGGATGGCAAGGGATAAAACGCTCCGCTTCCCCGCCATCACGGTAAACGACGCCGACTGCAAGCACCTGTTCGACAACCGCTACGGCACCGGCCAGTCCGTCTGGGACGGCATCATGCGTACTACGAACCTCATCGTCGCGGGCAAGAACGTGGTCGTCGCGGGCTACGGCTGGTGCGGCAAGGGCGTTTCCATGCGGGCCAAGGGGCTCGGCGCCCGGGTCATCGTCACGGAGACCGATCCCGTCCGCGCGCTGGAGGCCGTCATGGACGGCTTTTCGGTCATGACCATGGCCGAGGCCGCCCCCATCGGCGACATTTTCTGCACCGTCACCGGCAACTGCGGCGTTATTGCGCGGGAGCATTTCCCGCTTCTCAAGGACGGCGCCATCCTCTCAAACGCCGGCCATTTCAACGTGGAGGTGGCGATGGACGAGCTGGAGGACTACGCCCTTGAGAAATACGACGCGCGCCAGAATATCACGGGCTATCGCCTGCCGAACGGCAGGACGGTCTTTGTGCTGGCGGAGGGGCGGCTCGTAAATCTCGCCTCCGGCGACGGCCATCCGGCGGAGATCATGGACATGAGCTTCGCCATTCAGGCGCTCAGCGCGGTATATCTGGCGGAAAACCGCTCCAAACTCGCGCCCGGCGTCATCCCGGTGCCGCGCGAGATAGACCTCGCCGTCGCCCGGAAAAAGCTCGAGACGCTGGGCGTCCGGATCGACGCGCTGACCCAAAAGCAAAAAGACTATCTGGGCCTGTAAAAAGCCTGAAGCGCCGCAGTGCAGGAAATGCACTGCGGCGCTTTTCACTGGAGGCGCGTTACAGCTTCCAGGCCGATATGTCGGTATGGAGCAGCTTATGAGCCTTGTGGGACAGGGGCTTTTCCAGAAATTCCCCGTACAGCTTGTTGACGGACGCGTTCTCATGGGAGAAGCGGATCGGCATATCCTTGTCGAGCTGGTACAGGAACTTGCCCCGCTCCTCGCCGTGCTCCACCCCGTCCTCGATAGGCTGTCCGCCGCCGCCGGCGCAGCCGGTAGGACAGGCCATGCACTCGACAAAGTCATAGCTTACCTGACCGCGCGCAAGGGCGTCTATGAGCCGGGAAATGTTCCCCAGACCGTTCACCACCGCCGTGCGGACGGTGACGTCCCCGGCCTTGAACGTGCGCTCCTTCCAACCGTCATAGCCGCGCACGCCGCTGAAGGCGTCGGCGTCGGGGTTTTGGCCGGTTATCATGAAATAGGCGCTGCGGAGCGCCGCCTCCATAACGCCGCCGGTGGTGCCGAAAATGACGGCCGCGCCGGTGCCCTCGCCAAGCGGGTCGTCAAACTCCGCCTCGCTCAGCGCCATGGGATCGATCTGGCAGACCTTCGTCATACGCGCAAGCTCGCGCGTGGTGATGGAAACATCCACGTCGCGTCCGGCTCCGGCGTCGTTCACCTCGTCCACGGCGCACTCGTACTTTTTCGCCATGCAGGGCATGACGGACACGCAGAATATCCTCTCCGGGTCAACGCCGAGCTTCTGTGCAAAGTAGGTCTTCGCCACCGCGCCGAACATCTGCTGGGGGCTCTTGGCGGTGGACAGGTTCCCGGCAAGCTCCGGGTGCTTTATCTTCACATATCGCACCCAGCCGGGGCAGCAGGATGTAAACATCGGCATCTTATGCTCGCCGGGATGAGTCATGCGCTCGATAAACTCGCTTGCCTCCTCCATGATGGTGAGGTCTGCGCCGAAATTCGTGTCGAATACATAGTCAAAGCCTATGGCCTTCAAAACCGCCGCCATACGGCCTACGGTGGCGTCCTCGCGGCCAAGGTCAAAATCATCGCCCCATGCCGAGCGCACGGCCGGCGCGACCTGCACGATGCAGATCTTGTCGGGATCGGCCAGCGCGTCGAACACCTTGAGCGTATCGTCCCGGGCGCGGAGCGCCCCCACGGGGCAGTGGGTCACGCACTGTCCGCAGTAGGTGCATCCGGCATCGGCCAGATCCATGCGGTCATGGACGGCCACGGCGGTGCGCGTCCCCGTGCCGGTCACGTCCCAGACGTGCATCTCCTGCACCTTGTTGCAGACGGAAACGCAGCGCATACAGCTTACGCACTTGGACATATCGCGGATGAGGGGGTATGTATGATCCCACGGGCGGAACACCGGCTTCTGCGGGAAGGGAAGCTCCAGCACGTTCATGTCGCGGGCCAGCGACTGCAGCGTACAGTTGCCGCTGCGTACGCAGCTCGGGCAGTTGGCGTTGTGGCGGGAGAGGATCATCTCCACATTCAGCCGGCGGGAATTGCGGACGCGGCTCGTGTTCGTATAAATGACCATGCCGTCCTCGCACTGAGCGTTGCAGGAGGCGACGAGGTTATCGCGCCCCTCCACCTCCACCACGCACATGCGGCACGCGCCTACCTGATTTATATCCTTCAAATAGCACAGCGTCGGGATGCGGATACCGGCCTGGCGGGATGCCTCCAGAACGGTGGTCCCTTTCTCTACGCTGACCTTCCGGCCGTCTATCGTCAAAGTCACCATGCCGCTTTCCTCCCTCCGCGGAACGAGCCGTAGCCGAAATGATCGCACCGCAGGCAGCGGGAGCATTCCTGATGCGCCTGCTCGTCGGTCATGCAGTTTTCGATAAGCTCAAAATCATGTATGCGCTCGGATGCCGGGCGGTCGGTCATATTGCACCGGCCGCACGCGGCGCGCAGCCTCGAAACAGCCGCCGGCACCTCCACATCGAACGGGATGCGGGTGTGGAAGCCGAAATACTCGTCGATATTGGCCGCGGCGGTCTTGCCGGCCTCGATGGCCTTTATGACCGTGGCCGGGCCGGAGGCGCAGTCGCCGCCGGCGTAGATGCCGTTTGCCCCGGCCACAGCGCCGGAGGTGTCGGCCTGAAGCGTCCCGGCCTGAGACGCGCCGATGCCCGCCTCCGCAAAGTGGCTGAACTCGATGGCCTGCCCGATGGCGACGACGACCGCGTCGCAGGCGATCTCCTCCTCGGGCAGATCCGCGTCCGCGGGCGCGGGACGGCCGCGCTTGTATTCGCCGGGGATCTGAGGCTTTACCATCAGCGCGCGGGCCGCGCCGCCGTCGTCCGTCAGGATGGACACCGGCGCTTTGAGCGTCATAAGCTCCACGCCCTCGCTGATAGCGCCCTCGATCTCCGCGGCCAGAGCGGTCATATCCTCCTGACGGCGGCGGTAGACCACCCTCACGCTCTTTGCGCCCAGACGCAGAGCCGTGCGGCTGGCGTCCATCGCCACGTTGCCGCCGCCGATGACCACCACGTTTTTGCCGGACATGTCTATCGGCTCGTCGTCCCCCATCGCGCCCAGAAACTCGACGGCGGACAGGACGTTTTTGGCGTCCTCGCCGGGGATATGGAGCTTCTTGTAGGAATGGGCGCCGATGGCGATATACACGCCGTCGAATTTTTCCTGTATCTCGCTGAAGGTGATGTCCTTTCCAATCTCCACGCCCGTATAGGCGGTGATGCCGGTGGAAAGGATGACGTTTATGTCCTCGTCCAGGAATTTCTCAGGCAGGCGGTAGCGGGGGATGCCGTAGCGAAGCATACCGCCGAATTTTCTCCGCCGCTCATAGACCGTCACGGAGTGGCCCATCAGCGCCAGATAATACGCCGCCGTAAGCCCGGTGGGGCCGCCGCCGATAACGGCGACCGTCCGCCCCGTGGGGGGCGCGCATTGGGGCGCGTCCACATGACCGGCCCGCTCCACCGCCACGCGCTTGAGGCCGCGGATGTTCACGGACGCGTCCACGATGTTCCGGCGGCAGTGGGACTCGCAGGGATGCTCGCAGATCAGGCCGCAGACGCTCGGGAAAGGGTTGTCCTCCCGTATAAGGCGCACCGCGTCGTCATAGCGGCCCTCCTGCACAAGGGCTATGTAACCGGGGATGTCCACATGCGCCGGGCAGAAGGACACGCACGGCACCGCGGAGAAGTTCGACATGCACCGCCCGGTGGTCAGGTGGGACATAAAATCGTCCCTGAACCCCTTCAGGCACTCCAGCACGGTCTTCGCGGCCTCCCGGCCGATGGCGCAGTCGGCGGAATCCACAATAACGCGGGCGGCTTTTTCCAGGATCGTCATATCCTGCTCCGTGCCCTCGCCCTCGAGGATCTTCTCCACCAGAACGGAAAGCTGATCCAGTCCGATACGGCACGGAACGCATTTCCCGCAGCTCTGGGCCATACACAAACGCAGGAATGCGTCTGTCAGCTCCACGGGGCAGTTGCCCTGCGGAGCCACCTCGATGCGGTGCTGCAAATTCTCGTAGAGGCCGTCTACGATAGCCTGTGATTTATCAGGGGTATAAATACTCAGTCTGCTCAACCGCTTCTGTCCTCCTGTTCCTTATTGTATTGAAAGCGCTGTAATTATATCATGCAATCTATTTCCGCACAAGCAAAAAATAACTGTCCCGCCGAAGGCGGGGCTACTCCCTTTCCGGCCTTCGCAGCGTATTGAGCCACGCCCCGAAAAACAGAATATACAGCGAGCAGTATATCCAGAACAGCGATATGATGACGGCGGCGATGCTGCCGTACACGCCGAACAGCCCGAAGCTTTTCAGCGCCCGGGAATATCCCCGGGTGAAAACCAGCCAGGCCGCCGCGGAAAACGCCGCGCCGGGTATCAGCCGCCGGTACCGCAGCTTCCTTTTCGGCGCGCAGCGGAAAAGCAGCGCGATCACCGCCGTCGCGCCCACGAAAAACACCGCGCCCCGCAGACGAAAGAGGATCGCCCACGCCCCGTCGGGACAGCGGCTCTGCAAAAGCTCCTTCAGCCGGTTCCCGAACAGGAGCAGCATAAGATTTGCCAAAATGAACAGAACGAGCGCCAGCGTATACACCGTCCCCATGAGACGGCGGCGGAAATAGCCCGTCGTCTCGCCGTCCACGATAGCGCTCAGGCCGTTGACGATGCCCGAAAAGAACTGCCCCGCGCTCCAAAGCTCCATCACCAGCGACAGCGACAGCGTCGCCAGAGACCCGGTATACACGTCGGAAACGACAGCCCGGATGAGCTGGCCGAAAGCGTCCGGCACATAGGGCAGGATCGCGTCAAGAAGCTCCTGCTGCGTCAGGGGCGTATAGGGCAGGACGGACAGCAGGAGCGCAATCAGCGGCGCCAGAGAAAAAAACAGGTAATACGCCCCGCTGCTGGCGTAAAGGCCGATATCCGCCGGTCTCGGGTTTTCCGAAGCCCGCCGGCGAAGCCGCCGGAGCCATCCCCCGCCGTCCTTCATCATGCCGCCTCCCCTCCGTTTACGAATACGCATACGAATACTATTACTATTCCCAAAAAACATATCCCGCCGCGGCGGGAAAATCTCCCTTGCGCCGATCCGGCGCAAAAAGCCTCCGAAGCCGCCGGCATCGGGCGGCCTCGGAGGTTTCCGTTTTTTTGCGCGTCAGTACAGGGACGCGATGATATCGACGCATCTTTCGATGCCCACCGTGCCGCTGTCCAGCGCGATGTCATAGTTTTTCGCGATGCCCCACTCCATGTCCGTGTAGAAGTGATAGTACCCGCTGCGCCGCACATCCTTGTCGCGCAGGCGCTTTTCCGGGGCCTCGGCGCTCTCGCCGTATTTCTCCACGATCCGCTGGGCGCGCTTTTCGATGCTGGCGTGGATAAAGACCTTCAGAAGCTCCGCTTTGCCGTTGAGTATATAGTCGGCGCAGCGGCCGACGATGACGCAGCTCTCCTTCTCCGCCAGCTCCAGAATGATTTTGCGCTGGACGGTCCAAAGATAGTCCTGGACGGACAGGCCGTTAAGGGAGCGATCCGCAAAGGCGTTTGCCAGCCAGCCGCCCCGCAGGGTATATTCGCCCCGCTCGGCGATAAAGTCCTTCGCAAGGCCGCTTTTCTCCTCAATCTTCTCGATGAGCTCCTGATCGTAGCACGGGATGCCCAGCCGCTCCGCGACCTCCTTGCCGATGGTGCGCCCGCCGCTTCCAAATTCACGGCTGATGGTAATGATTTTGTTTGCCATAATGTACCTCCTGGCCAAATAAATCGTCTTCTCTGTCGCCGCAGATACAACTTTGTTATTTATTATACAAGCTTTCCCCGCCATTTGCAAGAAATACTTCCCGCCGCTCTTGCAAGCCGCCGAAAGTTCGGCTATAATGATTGAGCACGCGGGCATGGCGGAATTGGCAGACGCGCTGGATTTAGGTTCCAGTGGGCGACCGTGTGGGTTCAAGTCCCACTGCCCGTACCATGGCGGGCGGCCTTACGGCATCCGAGCGGGAGCCGTATGGCCGGCCGCTTTTTCCGCCGCGGCGGACAGAAAAGAACCGGCCCGAGAGCCGGTTCTTTTCCTGTTATGCAGCTTTAGTTGTGCTTTTTGCGGCTGACGGCCACGGTCGCGGCGGTCGCGGCGGCAAACAGGACGAACAGCGCCGCCCAAAGGGCGATATTCGTCTCGTCGCCGGTGCCGGGGGCTTTGTGTCCCGCAGCCGGCTTATTATTGTTGGAGGTATTGTTGTTTGTATTGCTCGTCTGCTCTCCGGCGTCGGCATTCGTGGTGACGGTGATGTCGGTGCCCTCCACGCCGCTCTTCGCGCTGTCCTCGGTCTTGGAATCGTCGGACATGAACGTTACCTCAATGCCCTTATCCGTCAGGGCAACGCGGGAGTAGGAGTTGGTAGCGCTGGCAGCGCCGCTGCCGATATAACCGGCCTGACCGTAATAGAAGCTGATCGTCGTCGGAGCAGTGTAACTCTTCTCGGCATAGCTGATGGTGCTGATGATCGTATCACCCGGCTTGAGAGAAAATTCCGTCTCGCCCTTGGAGTGGTCGTGGCCGAACAGGTACGCGATATCAAAGCCCTTGCCTGAGTATTCGTTGAGCAGCTTTACCATCTCGTCGGAGCCGTCGATGTTGTAGGCCGCGTCGCCGGCCCATTCGGAAACGTTGGAGTCCTTGCTTTGGGGCTGAATGCCCAGAACATGGAGCCCCGCGTGGGCGGAAATGACGAGCGCGCCGTCATACCCTTCCTCCACGAGCGTTTTCAGGGTCGTCTCCAGCTTTTTGATGACATTGGCGTAGGAATAGCCATCCTCGGTCTGAAGCTCGTCATAGTTGATGCCGAAGACGATCAGCCCGTCGATATTGGAGCTGGAGCCGGTGCTCTCATTGTCACGGCTGTCAA
>CAZEXC010000006.1:0-40806 GCA_964516625.1 uncultured Oscillospiraceae bacterium
CGTCGTCCCCCGACAGGAGCTGAACTATATCATGGGTAATCCCCCGTTTGTGGGGCAGCAGCTTCGGACAAAGCAGCAATCCAATGATATGGCAGAAGTTTTTGGAAGCGGGACGCCGGAAACAAAGCTGGATTATGTTCTGTGTTGGTACAAAAAAGCGGTCGATTATATGACAGGAACACTATCCCACCAAATTAAAGCTGCCTTTGTTTCCACCAATTCAATATGTCAGGGAGAATCTGTCCCGACATTTTGGAAACGGATATCTAATGATGGCGTTGACATAGGATTTGCGTATCACTCTTTCCCATGGGCAAGCGAATCCAACAATTCCGCCGCAGTCGTTTGCGTGATTATAGGGTTCACGGTTGGGAAATATTCCGGGAAGAAATATCTGTTTGACGGAAATAAGGGGCAGGAAGTGGAACACATCAACGCCTATCTTCATAATGCTCCAGATTTATGGATTACAAGCAGGGTAAATATTCCCGCCTCTGGATACCCAAAAATGGTAAAAGGAAGCGAACCGACGGATGGCGGCAACTTGTTTCTGACAGTAGAGGAAAAAGACTATTTTGAAAAGAAATACCCTGTCTTAAAAAAATATATTAAGCCTTTTGTCGGCGGTGACGAGTATCTCAGCAACAAACAGGGTACATTCACAAGGTATTGTCTGTGGTTTCAAAATGGAAATCCATCAGATTTTGCCAACATTAAGGAAATTAAAGAACGGTTGGAGGCGATTGCCGCTAAAAGGGCGGCGAGTTCTGCTGACAGAATCAGGAAACGTGCGGCTTATCCGTATCTTTTTTGCCAGATTAGGCAACCCACATATAAATACTTAGTGTTTCCGCGTCACACTACGAGTGAGAGACGATATGTTCCAATAGGCTATTTAGACAGCGAGATAATCGTTGGTGATGCATGTTACATTATTCCAGATGCGCCTGTTTATCTTTTTGGAATCCTTACCTCAAATGTGCATATGGCATGGACACGTCTCGTTTGCGGACGGTTGGGAAATGGCTACCGCTATTCTCCTGCGGTCTACAACAACTTCCCATGGCCCGCGCCCACGGAGGAGCAAAAGGCCCGGATCGAGCAGACGGCGCAGGCCATTCTGGACGCGAGGGCGCTGTACCCGGATTGCAGTCTGGCCGACCTGTATGACGAGGTGACCATGCCGCCGGAGCTGCGTACCGCCCACCAGAAAAACGACGCCGCCGTCATGGAGGCCTACGGCTTCCGGCGCGTCGGCGAGGACGGGAAAAAGCACTGGCTCACCGAGGCCGAGACCGTCGCGGAGCTTATGAAGCTGTACCAGTCCCTGACGGCCGGGCAGGCGTAGCCGCCCGCCCCCTGTCCGATACGTCCTGCGCCGCGGGAAAACGCCCCGCCTGTTAAGCCGGTATAGATACCGTCTGACGGGCGGGGCGCCGTTTATTGCCTTTCCTTCCGGCGGGACGGGCTTATTCCGTTACGCCGCCCTCCACGACAAGGCTCTCCTCGTAATCCAGACCGTAGGTATCGACAAGCGTCGCCTCATAGTCCGCGTGGAAGAAATTCTCCTCGCCGAGCGCGACGATCTCGTCATTGAGCCAATCGAGCAGCGTGCTGTTGCCCTTGGAGACCGCCGGCGCTATCGTGTCCTGACTGCCGAGAGACGGGATGCCGACCGTGTACCCCTCGTTTTGCAGCGCGAACGCAATCACCTCGGTGTTGTCGTTGGCCCACGCGACGCCGTTGCCGTTTTCCAGCGCGTTCTTCGCCGTCGCGTAGGAATCGTACTTCTGGAGCGGGATGTCGGGATAGTTTTCAATGAGATAGGTCTCGGCGGTCGTGCCGGAAATAACAATCATCTGGTCGTCCGCGTTCCAGTCGTCCAGGCTCTCTATCACATTGCTGTCCGGGGATACGACGCCAAGCGCCACGTTCATGTAGGGGAGCGCGAAATCGACCTCCTCCGCTCTCTCCGCCGTTACGGTGAAGTTCGCGAGGATGATATCGACCTTGCCCGTCTGCAAATATTCGATGCGGTTGGCCGCCTCGGTGGAAACGAAGTTTATCTCGACGCCCAGATCCTCGCCGATGCGCTCGGCAAAGTAGACGTCATAGCCCTGATATTCGCCGTTTTCATCCACATAGCCGAACGGGTTCTTGTCGGAGAAAACGCCGATGTTGACGACGCCGCTTTCCTTTATCTCGTCCAGCGTGCGGTACACGGCGTCGCCGCCCTCGTCCTCCTCCGCGGCTTCCGCGGCGTCGGCAGTGTCGGCGGTTTCCGCGGTCTCGGTGGTCTCGGCGGTTTCGGCGGTTTCGGCATCCTCCGACGTGCTCGAGGAGCCGCAGGCGGTCAGCATGGCCGCCAGCGCCAGCGCCAGTATCAGTGCTGCGATCTTACGAATCTTTTTCATGTTGTTCTCCTTTTCCGGGTATGTACCCTGTGTTTGTTTTATTTGCGCTCTTGCGCTCAAAGGTGAATGTCTGCAAAAATTCCTTTGCCCGTTCCGTTTTCGGGGCGTCGAAAAACTGCTCCGGCGTCCCCTCCTCTTTTATGTTCCCGTCCTCCAGAAAGACGACCCTGTCCGCCACCGCCCGCGCAAACTGCATCTCGTGGGTCACGATGATCATCGTCCGTCCCTGATCGGCAAGGCTGAGGATTACCTCCAAAACCTCTCTGACCATTTCCGGGTCGAGCGCCGCCGTGACCTCGTCGAAAAGCATGATCTCGGGGTGCATACACAGCGCCCTGACGATGGCCACGCGCTGCTTCTGGCCGCCGGAGAGCTGACGGGGGAAGCTGTCGGCCTTTTCCTCCAGCCCCACGCGGGACAGCAGGGACATCGCCTCCTGTCTTGCCTCCGCCTTCGGCCTTTTCTGCACCTTCGTCGGCGCCAGCGTGATATTGTCCAGCACCGTCATATGCGGGAAAAGCTCGTAGCTCTGGAACACCATGCCAATCTTCTCCCGGATTCCGGCCAGCTTTTTGTTTTCTTTGGAAACAAGCTCCCCGCGCAGACGGATCTCCCCGCCCTGAATATCCTCAAGGGCGTTGATACATCGCAGGAGCGTGCTCTTTCCGCAGCCGCTGGGGCCGACGATAACGATGACCTCGCCCTCGTGAACCTGAAGGCTCAAATCATCCAGAACCGTCAGCTCGTCGAATCGCTTGGTCAGGTGATCTATGGTCAAAATCGGTTCCGCCATATCCTCACCTCCACCTTTTCTCCAAATATTTGGCCAGCAGGCTGATGGGCCAGCACGCAATGAAATACAGTACAAAAACGGTCAGATATATGCCGAACGCCGCGTTCGGGCTGCTCATCCGATTGGCCTCTATAATCTGCTGCGCGACCTTCAAAACCTCCACCACGCCAATCATCAAAACAAGACTGGTGGTTTTTATCATCCTCGTGATAAGGTTTATGGACAGCGGGATCAGCCGCCGCACCGTCTGCGGCAGGACGATATAGCGGTAGGTCTGCATTCTGCTGAGGCCCAGAACCTCCGCGCTTTCGTACTGATGGGCCGGGATGCTGGTGATGGCCCCGCGCACAAGGTCGCCCATCTCGGCGGTCCCCCAGACGGTGAACACAATCACGGACGCAAGCTCCCCCGACAGGTTCCAGCCGAAAGCCCGCGTCGTCCCGAAGTAGACGATAAACAGCAGTACCATCTGCGGCATGATGCGGACAAATTCCAGATAAACGCGGGTGACGGCTCTGCATATCGGGTTTTTCCAGACCATCAGGAGCCCCAGCAGGATGCCAAGGGGGATGCTGAGCGCCACGGAGATCAGGCTTATCTTGAGCGCCACCCCAAGCCCGCCCAGAAGCCGGACGAAATTTTTTCCCTTGAAAAGTACGTCAAGACCCAAATCCGGCATGGCGCAGCCTCCTTTCCAAGAGACTGCCCAACAGGGATACCGGCAGCAGGATCAGCAGATAGAACACGACCAGCAGGAAAAGGCTCTCCGTCGTTTTGTAGTAAAGGCCTATCAGATCCTTGGCCGTGAACATCAGATCCATGAGGCTTATGGCGGAAAACACGCTGGTTTCCTTCAGCAGGAATATGACGTTTGCCATGAACGCCGGAACGCTGACGGCGAACGCCTGCGGCAGAATCACATAGCGCATCGTCTGCATTCGGCTAAGGCCGAGGCTGTAGGCGCTTTCCTCCTGAATGGGCTCTACCGCCTCGATGCCGCTGCGGAACGCCTCCGCCATATAGCTGCCGCCGAGAAACGCCAGTCCCGCCACGCCGCAGGCCTCCGCGTTCGTCTGGATGCCTATCTTCGGCAGACCGTAGTAGATGAAGAAAAGCTGCACAAGAAGCGGCGTGTTCCGGCTGATCTCGATATATACGGACACAATCTTCCGGGCGATCGGTATCCTGTAATACTGGATCACCGTACATATCAGGCCGACGAGGATGGCTGCCGCTATCCCCATAAACCCGATCTTCACCGTCAGCACCGCCGCTTGTCTGTACAGCGGCAGGTATTTTTCAATGAACTCCCAGTTCAACACAGCCGCCTCCTTACGTCACGTCATATTGTGCCATTATACCACAAGATTGCAACAGAAACGACTGTTTTTCGGAAGACAGCTTATTTTATAGCCGCTGCAAAGCCGTTTTCCAGATCTGCAATGATATCGTCGATGTGCTCGGTGCCGATGGACAGGCGGATGGTGTTGGGCTTGATGCCCTGATCGAGCAGCTCGCTTTCGGAAAGCTGGGAATGGGTCGTCGTCGCCGGATGTATCACGAGGCTCTTGACGTCCGCCACGTTTGCCAGCAGGGAGAAAATCTTCAGGTTGTCGATGAACTTCCACGCTTCCTCCTTGCCGCCCTTGATTTCAAAGGTGAAGATGCTCGCGCCGCCGTGGGGGAAGTATTTTTCGTACAGCGCGTGGTCGGGATGATCCGGGAGGGACGGGTGGTTGACCTTCTCCACCTGCGGGTGCTTTGCGAGGTACTCGACCACCTTTTTCGTGTTTTCGGCGTGGCGATCCAGCCGCAGGGACAGCGTTTCCACGCCCTGCAAAAGCAGGAACGCGTTGAACGGGGAAATCGTCGCGCCCGTGTCGCGCAGCAGGATGGCGCGGATATAGGTGACGAACGCCGCGGGGCCCGCCGCCTCCACAAAGGACACGCCGTGATAGCTCGGGTTCGCGTCGGCGATGGGCTTATACTTGCCGCTGGCCTTCCAGTCGAATTTGCCGGAATCGACGATGATGCCGCCGAGGGTCGTGCCGTGCCCGCCGATGAATTTTGTGGCGGAATGAACCACGATGTCCGCGCCGTGCTCGATGGGGCGGATGAGATACGGCGTGCCGAAGGTGTTGTCAATCACAAGAGGCAGGCCGTGCCGGTGCGCGATCTCGGCAATCGCGTCGATGTCGGGTATGTCGCTGTTGGGGTTGCCGAGCGTTTCGATGAAGATGGCCTTTGTGTTATCCTGAATCGCCGCTTCCACCTCCGCCAGATCGTGCGCGTCCACAAAGGTCGTGGTAACGCCGTACAGGGGCAGCGTGTGCGCCAGAAGGTTATAGCTTCCGCCATAGATGGTCTTCTGCGCCACGATGTGGTCGCCCTTCTGCGCGAGCGCCTCGATCGTGTAGGTGATGGCCGCCGCGCCGGAGGCCAGCGCCAGCGCCGCCACGCCGCCCTCCAGAGCGGCCAGCCGCTGCTCCAGCACATCCTGCGTGGAGTTCGTGAGCCTGCCGTAGATGTTTCCCGCGTCCGTAAGGCCAAAGCGCGCCGCCGCGTGCTCCGAGTTGTGGAACACATACGAGGTGGTCTGGTAGATAGGCACGGCTCTCGAGTCCGTTACCGGGTCGGCCTGCTCCTGTCCCACATGGAGCTGCAAGGTTTCAAATTTGTACTCGCTCATGACAACAATCTCCTTCATATCGTTTTTGTGGTTTGCGTTTTCCGCTGTAAGCCCTTATCCTCCGACGGCCGC
Source organism: uncultured Oscillospiraceae bacterium (assembly GCA_964516625.1). GTDB lineage: Bacteria > Bacillota > Clostridia > Oscillospirales > Oscillospiraceae > CAJOIG01. Next base: position 5,969 of record CAZEXC010000006.1, read on the forward strand.
GCCGCCGTTCCGGCCCGAATAAGCAAAAAGCCGGAAACTCCTAGCAAGCTCCCGGGCAAATGGCACAATGGATAACAGCAGGTCAAAGCCTTGTATCGTATCGAGGCGCAGGCGAACGCGGCTGCACCCCAGCCATAAGATATGCCCGGGAGCTCAGCATTCGACAACACATGACGGTATGGACGCCGCCGATACGGAACGCAGTCATCAGACCTGCCTCCTCTCTGGATGATTTACGCACATGATACTACGATTTGCCTACTATGTCAATAGGTTTATGGGGGATATTCCGCATTTTTTGCTAAACAGCTAAATGCCGCGCGGATTTCTCCCGGTTTTTGGTGATTTTGCCGGAGCTTATGCGTCCGGCGCGGCTTAACAAAAGCCGCGCCGGACGCCGAAAAGCCGTAGAAAGCCTACAGGTCGATGCGCTCAAAGCGGCGCATGGCCCGCTTCATGGAAAGCACGGTCATCAGCGCGAAGGCCGCCGCGCCTGCGGCAAATATCCCCGCCTGCAGCCCGGCATATTCAAAGCCGAACGCATTGACGGCCTCCAGTCCGGGCAGATGGAAAAGCGTCTCGCCGACGCCGATAATCAGGAACGCGGCCACGATAAATTTCACAAAGGGCTTTGCAAAGGAGTAGGCCGTCCTGAAAAAGCCGCCCACGAACACGGCGTTGAAGCTGCCGAAAATCAGCAGCACAAATCCAAGATACGCGGGATTGGCGTTCATCAGCGCGTTTTGCCGGTACACGGCGGCGTCGGCCAGCACGGTCATGCGAGCCAGCACCGCCGCCGCGGCCAGCAGAAAATAGCACAGCTCGATAAAAAGGCAGAAGGCGTACTTGCTTTTGACCACGTCGCGTTTTGAAACGGGCAGAAGCGCCGTATAAACGATGTCGTTTGCCTCCCGCGCGGACTGAAAGGACTGAAAGATCCCAAGGCAGGCAAAGAAGCAGCCCGTCAGGATTGGATAGCCCGGGCAGAGGGTGAGCAGCCCGAACGCGATAAACAGATACGACAGGCTCGACGCCGTCAGCTTCATTTCTTTTCTGAGCAGCTTAAGCACGTTCCGCACTCCTTTCCATACGCAGCACCGTTTCCTCCAGCGTCTCGCCTCCGGCGCCAAACCGTTCCCGAAATTCAGTCCCGGAACAGGCGGCCACGCATTCCCCGTTTCTGATATATACGATATCGTCGGCGCATTTTTCGAGATCCGACGTGATGTGGGTCGAAAAAAAGATGGCGATGCCGCGCCGCTTCATGGCCAGAAACAGCTCCAGCAGCTCGTCGCGGGAGAAGGGGTCCAGGCCGCTGGTCGGCTCGTCGAGTATGAGGATCTCCGCCCGGTGGGACAGCGCGAGCAGAAGATTGAATTTCACCTTCATGCCCTCGGAGAGCTGAGAGGGGCTTTTTTCCTCGTCGAGGCCGAAAAGCTCAAGATATTCCCGGTAGGCCTTTTCCTCCCAGTTCGGATAAAAGCCGCTTGTGACCGCCGCAATGTCCCGTATCTTCTTTTTCGGGTAGTAGTTGACCGCCCCGGTGGAATAGCCGATGCGCTTTTTGATCTCGTCCTCGTTTCCGGCAAGCGGCATGCCGAAATAGGAAATTTCCCCCGCGTCAGGATGCACAAGATTCAGCATCGACTTGATGGTCGTGGTCTTTCCCGCGCCGTTTCTCCCGATAAAGCCGGTGATCCGTCCCGCTTCCAGAGCAAAGGACAGGCCGGAGAGCGTAAACGACGGATAGCTCTTGGTGAGGCCTTTGATTTCCGCAGCCTTCATTGCCCGTCCTCCCGCGTTTCAAAGATAGCCGCGGCGAACTGGGAAAACGCGCTTTTCGGCGGGATAGCCAGCCCGCGCTTTTCATCTCCCAGAATCATCAGCGTATCGCCGGGATGGATGTCGAAAACCTCCCGCGCCTGCTTCGGAATGACGATCTGCCCTTTTTCTCCGACGGTAGCCGTCCACGCGTACTTTCCTTTCGGCCCGTTCATCGTCAGCATCTCCTTTTACCGAATTGTTTGCCCCCAGGGGTCTGTCCGAACCGGGGCGTTCCGATCCGGCCGATCCCGAATCGGTATGATTAGTATAACATATCATACCCAATCTGTCAACAGGATCTCAGGGATCGCCCGTAACGATCCCTCCCCCGCTGATTTACAGGCCTCACTCCGGGAAAAGCGTCGCCAGCACTTCCTCCGCTTCTATCCCTCCAAACAGCAGGCCTATCTCGACCCCGGCCAGCGCCGCCGCCACGGCTTCACGGGAAAAGGGGCGGCCTTTCAGCTTTTCCGTCAGCGCGTCAAGCGGGAGCATGGCTAAAAAGTCCCCCTGAAAAGAGATGTCGGTGATTTTCCCGTTTTCCACGGAAACGCCCGTCTCCAGAATGCCGCCCGGCCATTTCCGCTTGTTCCGAAACGTGTACGCCGGCGAGCGTCCGAAGTTCCACTCCCACGTCCTGTATTTTTTGTCCGCCAGCTCATCCACCGCCGCCAGCTCTTCCGCCCCCAGCGCCGCGGATGCAAGGCCGTTTCGCGCCAGCGCCGTTTTGAGGTATTCCCAGAATTTGCCGATATCCATGTCCGTTTTCAAATAGCTGCGGATATTGCCGACGCGGCTGGAAACCGACTTCGCCGCGCGGGAGCGGAATTTTTCCGGGTCGGGACGCAGGACACCCGCCGCCATGGACACGTCGGCGTCGAACAGCAGCGTGCCGTGGTGGAGCATCCGCTTCCTGTATATCCGCTGCGCCGTGCCGGATACCTTGCAGCCGTCCACAAGGATGTCGTTGCGCCCGGTGGCGGACGCATCCAGTCCCAGCGTCCGCAGGGCGTCCACGACGGGCGCCGCGAGCCGACGCTTACACGCCTCGGCGGAGCCGTCCATATCCGCGATGAACGAATAGTTCAGATTCCCCAGATCGTGATAGACCGCGCCGCCGCCGGTCTCCCGCCGCACGATGCGGATGCCGTGCCGCTCCGCGAACGCGCGGTCTATCTCCGCCGCCGTGTTCTGGTTCCGCCCGACGACGACGGTCCTGTCGTTCTGCCAGAGGATGAGGTATGCCCCTTCCGTGCGGTTTTTCAGGACATATTCCTCAAAAGCCAGATTATAATAGGGATCCGTAGAATGCGTTTCCAAATACAATAATGCCTGTTCCATATTTTCCCTCCGTCCCCCAACAACACGGGGAAGGCCGCCATCCATATCCGGCTTATGCTTTTCCTGCCGGCTCCGGCGCGCAGGCTGCGGTTCACGCCAGTCTGTTTCCCTCACGCGTTTTTATTGTCCCGCCACGCCGAAAGCCTCCGTCTGGAACGGTTCGAGCAGAAGGCGGGTATCCGTTTTCAAAAGCGGCCCTGCCGAGACAGCGCTTTCCCGGAGACCGTCCGTGTCGTCGGCGGAAAACGGGATATGCACCACCGCCACATGGGCCGGTCTTATGAAGCGCTCGATGGTGTTCCGCCCGCCCTGCGTGACGATCCACGGAAACGCCATGACGGCCACGTCCACCGGCCTGTCGTCCAGAAGCGCTTTCAGCGCGTGGCCCGCGCCCACGCTGTCCCCGGTGAACAGGACGCGGGCGCCGCCGCGCTCCACCACGCAGCCATAGTGGGGGATCCGATTGCTGTGCCCGCCGAGGTGGGGCAGATAGTGAAAGCGCATGTCCGCGCCCTTCACCGTCAGACGCGTCTGCTCGCCGGTGAGGTCGATCTGCCCCGCAAACGGGTTTTCGGGCATGATAAGCTTCGCCTCCGGCCAGCGCGCCAGCGCTTCCTGCGCCAGCTTTTGGGAAAAATGGTCGGGGTGGCTATGGGTAAAAAACAGCGCGTCCGGGGGCCGGAGGGACGCTTCCTGTTTCATCCGCGCCCACATCCCGTCCGTCACATGGGAAAAGCCGGGCGCGGGCGCGTTCAGGGCGTCCACCCAAACGCGGAAGCCGTCGAGCTCCATAACGACTCCGGCGTTGGCGATAAACGTGAGCTTGCAGGACGGCATATACATTCTCCCTTTATAAGAAAACGGCCCGGCATACGCCGGGCCATGATTTATCCGCGCCTTCCGGCGGGCATGACATGGATGGCCTGCCCGTGGGCGGCCTCTACGGCCTCCGTGATCCCCTCCGCGAAGGTGGGATGGGGACGGAGCGCGGACAAAAGCTGCGCGCTGGTAAGCCCGTTTTTCACGGCGGTATTGAGCTCCGTGATGATATCCGTTGCCCGCGGGCACATAAGCTGCGCGCCCAGAAGCACGTCGGTCTGCGCGTGGAACACCAGCTTTATGAAGCTGCGCTCCGTATGCTCCATGACGATCTTGGCGTTCCCGCTCATGACGTATTTTCCGGCAACGGTCGGGATACCCTGCTGCTTTGCCTCGTCGGCGGTGATACCGCAGCAGGCGATCTCCGGCTCCACATAGACGCATATGGGAACGACGTCGGGATCGATGGACGGCGCGGATCTTCCCGCGATATACTCGACGCACGCCGCGCCCTGCGCCTCCGCGGCATGGGCCTGCTGGATGATGCCGTTGCAGTCGCCGACGGCGTAAACGCCGGGCAAGCTGCTTTCATAGCGGGCGTTTACTTTGATAAAGCCGCGCTCCATGTCCGGCTCGAAGCCGGGGGCAAAAAGCCCGTCGGTGCATGGTCTGCGCCCGGCGGCCATCAAAACGCCGTCGCCGCGTGCTTCCATCTCCCCCTTTTTCGAGGAAAAGCGGCATATGAGCTCCGCCCCGTCCCGCTCGACGGCGGTGACGGTGGACGCAGTATAAATGGACACGCCGCGTTTTTTCAAAATCATGGAGAGGTTCTGGGAAAATTCCCTGTCCAGAATAGGCAGGATGCGATCCAGCCCCTCGATAACCGTGACCTCGCTGCCAAGGTCGGCATAGACGCCCGCCAGCTCGATACCCACAACGCCGCCGCCGATGATGACAAGACGCTTATAAAACGGGTGCTCCTGCTCGAGGAGAAAGTCGCTGGTGAACACGCCGGGGCCGTCCGCGCCGGGGATGGGCGGGAAGCTTGGACGGCAGCCTGCGGCGACGAGGATATGCTCCGCCTCGACGGTCTTTCCGCCGACGGAAACCCTGCCGGGCGCTTCCACCACCGCCTGCCCGTCGTATATTTCGACATGGTTTGCCTGCAAAAGCCGGGAAACGCCGTCGCGGATGGTGTCGAGCGTCCGGCTCTTATACGCCTGCATCCGGCCATAGTCGAACGACGCGGGCGGCACGTCGATGCCCATATAGGCCATTTCGGACAGGCTCCGATAGGAGCTGGCGGCATGGACAAGCGTTTTTGTGGGGATGCAGCCGCGGTTAAGGCATGTGCCGCCAAGCTTCCGATCCTCCGCCAGAGCGGCGGTCATCCCAAGCTGGGCGGCCTTGATGGCCGCCACATAACCGGCGGGGCCGCCGCCGATGATGAAAACATCGTACATAAACTCCGGCCTCCCGCGCCTTAAACAAATTCGTAGCGCAGTATCGGCGACCGCGCCGCGCGCACCTCGTCCGGCCGTCCTATCTGGGCATTATGGGGCGAAGCGCGCATGTAGTCCGGGTCGGAGTGAGCCAGCGCATACAGCTCGCGGAATATCTCCGCGGCCCGGTCAAGCGTCTCCACGCTTTCCGTTTCCGTCGGCTCGAGCATAAGCGCCTCATGGACGATGAGCGGGAAATACATCGTGGGCGGGTGCATCCCCCGGTCGATGAGCGTTTTCGCCACGTCCAGCGCGGACACGCCCGTTTCTTTCTTGAACGCGCTGAGGTCGAGCACAAATTCGTGCATACACACGCGGTCAAACGCCGGCTCGAACGTCCCTTGTATCTTCCGCATGAGGTAGTTGGCGTTTAAGACGGCGTTCTGCGCCGCTTCGGGGATGCCCTCGCGCCCAAGGGTAAGGATATACGTGAGCGCCCGGACGACCACAAGGAAGTTGCCCGCGAAGCTCCGCACCTGCACGCTCCCCTCCCCGTCCATGACGGCGGACTTTGGCAGATACGGCTTGAGAAATTCCTTGCAGCCCACCGCGCCAGCGCCGGGGCCGCCGCCGCCGTGCGGCGTGGCGAAGGTCTTGTGCAGGTTCATATGCACGCAGTCAAAGCCCATATCGCCGGGCCGGACGACGCCCATGACGGCGTTCAGGTTCGCCCCGTCGTAGTAGCACAGTCCGCCCGCTTCATGGACGAGGCGGGTGATCTCCAGAATATTTTCGTCAAAAAGCCCCACGGTATTGGGGTTTGTAAGCATGAGGCCCGCCGTGTCGTCGCCGAGGACGGCTTTCAGCGCGTCGAGATCCACGCAGCCGTCCGGCGCGGAGGCGATATTGACCACCTCGTAGCCGCACATGGCGGCGGTGGCGGGGTTTGTTCCATGGGCCGAATCGGGCACGATGATTTTCGTTCGCCTCGTATCCCCCCGGGCGACATGGTACTGTTTTATGAGCAGAACGCCCGTAAATTCCCCGTGCGCCCCGGCGGCGGGCTGGAACGTCATGCCGTCCATGCCGCTTATCTCGCACAGAAGACGCCCGGCGGTATCGAGGACTTCCCTGCACCCGGCTACGGCATATGCGGGAGCCAGCGGGTGAACGCCGGCAAAGCCGGGCAGAGCCGCCGCTTCCTCGTCCACGCGGGGGTTATACTTCATGGTACAGGAGCCCAGCGGATAGAAGCCGCAGTTGACGCCGTGGACGCGCTCGGCAAGCTCCGTATAGTGGCGGGACACATCGGTTTCGCTCATCTCCGGCAGACGCAGCGGCGTTTTGCGCCGGAGCTCTTCGGGCATTTCAGCCATCTCCACATCGCAGGGCGGAAGGATATCGCAGCCCCGTCCGGGAACGCTCTTTTCAAATATCAGCTTCATCCTGCGCACACCTCCCTTACGATGTCCACGGCTTTGTCCAGCGCGTCTTTCCCGGCTTTCTCCGTGGCGCACCACAAAACGCCGTCCTCCACGGGCAGACCGCCGAGAATACCCGCGTCCTCCAGCGCTTTCAGCGCCGCGTCCCGCTTCGGCAGGCTGGTCACGAACTCGTGGAAGAACGCGCCGGTGTATTTAAGGCTCACGCCCGGTATGGCGCAAAGCCCTTTTGCCAGATAATGCGCTTTCGCCATGGACTGCTCCGCGGCCCTGCGCATACCGTCCGGCCCCATGACGGACATATATACCCCGGCAGTCAGGGCGCACAGCGCCTCGTTCGAGCAGATATTGCTGCCGGCCTTTTCCCGACGTATGTGCTGCTCCCTCGCCTGAAGGGACAGGACATACGCCCGCTCCCCCCTGCTGTCCGCCGTCTGGCTGACGATGCGGCCGGGAAGCTTTCGCATATTCTTTTTCGTGGTGGCCATAAAGCCGAGATACGGCCCGCCGTAACCAAGGGGCAGGCCAAGGGGCTGTCCCTCGCCGACGGCGATATCCGCGCCGCACTCGGCGGGCGTTTGCATGATCGCCAGCGCGATGGGGTTGCAGCCCATGATGAACATGGCTCCCGCCTCGCGGACGGTTCTTCCAATCTCCGCAGCCGGCTCGAACTGCCCGTAAAAGTTGGGCTGCTGGATATACACGCCGGAAACGTCCTCCGTCAAAAGACCCGCGAGAGCCTCCGTGTCGGTTCTGCCGTCTCTGGCCGGGATCAGGCGCATCTCGTCCCCGGAGCCGAAGCAGTAGGTGCGGATGGTGTTGATGACGTCGGGGTGGGCGGCGGCGGAAACCAGCGTCACGCGGCGCTTCCTGTCACGGCACATGGCGGCGGCCTCCGCGGCGGCGGTCGCCCCGTCGTACACAGAGGCGTTTGAAACGTCCATGCCCGTCAGCTCGCATATCATCGTCTGGTACTCGAAGATGGACTGCAATATACCCTGACTCATCTCCGCCTGATAGGGCGTGTAGGCGGTCAAAAACTCCTCCTTGGCAGGGATGTACTTCACGATGCTCGGGATATAGTGGTCATAGGCTCCCGCGCCGCGCAGAACGGTATCGAACACGCGGTTTTTCGCCGCCATCCCGGCCATGACGCGGGACACCTCCATCTCGCTCATGCCGGAGGGGATATCCAGAGGCCGGTCAAGGTACATCGCGTCCGGCACGTCCCTGTAAAGCTCGCGGAAGTCCGAAAGCCCTATATCCTTCAGCATCTGCTGCCGCTGCGCCGCCGTTGAGGGAACATAGCTTCCCATCGTCAGCCCTCCTCGGCGCAGAATGCCTCGTAATCGTCGGCGTCCAGCAGCTCCTCCTCGCCGGTGATGCCGCTGACCTTTATAAGCCAGCTTCCGTAGGGATCGTCGTTGACGGGCTGGGGATCGTCGGCCAGATCCTCGTTCACGGCGCAGACGACGCCGGAAACGGGACTTATCAGGTCGGACACGGCCTTGACGGATTCTATCTCACCGAAGGACTCTCCCGCGACGACCTCGTCCCCCTCCTGAGGCAGATTCACAAACACCACGTCGCCCAGAGAATCCTGTGCATAGTCGGAAATGCCGATAACGGCCACGTCGCCGTCCATTTTGACCCACTCGTGGGTCCTTGAGTATTTCAGTTCATTGGGAAAATCCATGGTTCATACCTCCAAAATATAACTTGTAATTTTTTTTCGCCGCTCACAGGCCGAGCTGCGCGGCAAAGCTGTCCAGCGCCGCGCCGATCTGCTCGTCCGTGAAGCAGTATCTCATCGCCGTATAGCCGGAGCGGAGCCTTTCCACCTCGTCCGCCACGTCCCGGCCGCGGAGGACGCAGTCGGCCATCAGCTCCGCGAGCCTTTCAAACTCCGCCTTGCCGAAGCCGAAGCGGGTCATCTCGCTCACGCCCATACGCAGCGCGCCGGAGGCGGTAAAGCCCTCCTCGTCCGGCGTGGCCTGATAGTTCACGATGATGTTATTTTCTTCCAGACGCTCGGCGACGTCCGGCCCCGCGCCGTAGCCCACGGACACAAGGACCTGATGGGTCTCGGTATAGCCGACGGCGGGATCGCCGCATACGTCAAGCCCCTGCTCCTTGAGGGCTCGGGCAAAGTATCGGGCGTTTTCGACGACCGCTTTCTGGTACTCGTCCCTGAAGCAGTTCATCTCGTAGGCCGCCATGAGAAGGCCGAGCTGCGTGCCGAGATGATGGTTTGAGACGCTTCCCGGGAACGCGCGGGTCTCGATGGTCTCCCACAGGCCGTATCCAAGCTCCTCTTTCTTGTAATTTACGCCGATAACGCCGCGCTGCGGGCCGAAAAACGTCTTGTGCGTAGAGCCGGTGACGATATCCGCGCCTTCCTCAAAAGGCTTTTGGAAATACTCGCCTACGAGCCCCATGACGTGAGCCATATCGTACATGACGACGGCGGGGATATTCTGCTCGGTCAAAAACCTGCGTATCTCGGCCACCGGCTCTTTATACAGCACCATGCTCTTGCCGAAGATGATGAGCTCCGGCCGGTACTGGTCGATGATTTTTTTCGTCTCCTCCACGTCGATTTTGAATACGTCGTCCCTGCAGACCGGGAAATTCACGACGGCGGGCTTTTCCGTCACAGGGTCTACGGCTATGTAATCGTGGAGCGCGCCCATGGGCTGGGCGCTCAGATGGCCGCCCTTTATGATATGGTTATTGAGCACATAGCCGAGACGGCGGGGCGTGTGCTTTCGGTCAAGGCGGTTTTTCCAGTCCATCAGGGCGGAGAAGACCGCCATGTTGGACATCTGGCCGCTTATGAGGCGCGTCTCCACCTCGGAGCAGCCGAGATATTCCCTCATCTGCTCGACAAGGAGCCGCTCCACCTCGCCGATGAATTTCGTGCCCTGATAGTAAAACACATCGTGGTCATAGAAGGATTTTATCTTCTTATGCTCCGCGTAGCGGAAAGCCGGGTCGGAGGCGCACAGGAGCTGCACGGCGCGGCTGGCGGTATTTTCCGACGGGATAAGGTTGATGCAGCGCTTTTGCCGCCACTCGTGGTTGTCCGCAGCCGCCTGTATGAGCCGCAGGGCCCTTGCGGGCAGTGCGTCCTCCCCGCTCCGGCGTTTTTCAGCCTCCGCGCCGTAGATGATCGGACGGGCAAAAGGCGGCGCGTCCACGCGCATATGGCACTCCGGCACCACGGCCTTGAGCCGCTTGCCGCGCACATCGACCTCCACCTCGTCGTCCGGCAGCACATCGCTTGCGATGTACGCCATGCCGATAGCGCGTTTTGCCGTTTCCTCCAGAATAACGGTTTGCAGGCCCTCGCCCTCGTGCCGGTAATAGGGCACCATCGTCCCGCTCGTCACCCATCCGATCTGCTCCTCCCCGCGGTAAACGGCCATACCGGCGCGCATGACGCCCCGGTCAAGAAGCGCGATGGGCTGGATGCGCCGGGGCAGCTCCTCCATGGCGCTGAAATCCCGGTTCATAATTCTCTGAAAGGCGGCGTACTGTCTGGAAAGCGCCGCTTTTCCTATAAAATCGCCCTTCTGCTCGGAAAAGCTCACGCAGAAGCGCGCCAGGGATACGGCGTAAACAGGTATTTCCTTCCCGTCCGCGTCAACACCCATCTCGTGGCCGTACAGGGGCATACCGGCCTCCATACGGAGGGTATCGCGGGCGCCGAGTCCGGCGGGCTTTGCGCCGAGCTCGACGAGCCTGTTCCACAGCCACGCCGCGTCCTCGGATCTGATATATACCTCATAGCCCAGCGGCTCGCCGGTATAGCCGGTCTTGGACACACGGGCCTGATGACCCTCCAGCATAAGGGTGTTCAGGGCGTTTTTCGTCGGCTCCGTCACCTGTTCCCCGCCGGAGAGGACATAAAGCAGCTCCTTGCTTTTCGGCCCCTGTACGGCGATGGCGGCCCAATCCGCGGTAATATCCGTTATCGTGCAGTCGTAGCCCTCCGCGACAGGGCGCAGATGCGCCAGATCCTTTTCCGTGTTGGCGGCGTTCACGACCAGCAGATACCGCTCCTGCTCAAAGCGGTAGAGGTACGCATCGTCCACCGCGCCGCCGTTTTCGTTCGGTATGATGCAGTACTGCGCCTGATTTACGTCGAGCGCCGCGACGTTGCTTGTCAAAACATGCTGCAAGAAAGCCGTGCGCTCCGGCCCCTCGATAAGAAGGCGGCCCATGTGGGACACGTCGAAAAGGCTGCACGCGTGGCGCGTATACAGATGCTCCGCTACGATACCCGTCGGGTACTGGACAGGCATCTCCCATCCCCCGAAATCGACCATCGTCGCGCCGGCGGCCATATGTACGCCGTATAGCTGGGTTCTTTTCAGCTCGCTCATATTTTCATTTCCTCCCCGTTATTGTCCCCCGCCGCAGCGGCGGGATACGGCGCGTAAAACGCCGGCTGAAGCATAAAAAAAACTGAAAATCGTGATTAAAAATTATTTTCATTTTATTCCATAGCCGCCCTTTTTGCAAGTAAAACATTTCCCTTCCCTCGGCAATACGCGCCCGGGCGCAAAAAAATCGTCCTCTGCCCGCTTCGGACGCAGGCCGGTAAAGCGATTTGACCGAAACGGGCGCGCGCTCCGCGGGGCGGGCTGGGCAAAACGGAGAAAAAAAGAGAATGCGGCAAAAAGCCCTTTACTTTAGCGTGGTAACGTGGTAATATGCTGCTATGATAAAAACAAGGAGGACAAACCCTATATGAAAAAGATTCTTGCTTTGCTGCTGGCATCTGTGATGCTGCTGGCGCTGATGGCGGGCTGCTCGAGCAGCTCCGATTCCGACACGACGGACGAATCCGCCGAAGACGAGGCTGTCGCAGACGCCGGGATCGAGGACGCGGCTGAAGCCGAGGACACATCCGACGCCGAAGAACCGGAAGCCGCGGAAGAGGCGTCCTTTGTCAATACGTCCACCGAGTATGGCGAGGGCTACACCTTCACCATGGGCATCGACCCCGAGTACCCCCCGTTCAGCTACCTCGGCGATGACGGCGAATACACCGGCTTCGACGTGGAGGTCTGTCAGGCCGCCTGCGGCCTTCTGGGCTGGAATCTGGAGATATTTGCCGTGAACTGGGATGAAAAGCTCATACAGCTTGACGCCGGAGAGTGCGACTGCGTCTGGTCCGGCATGACGATTCTTGACAGTATGGTGGATGCGGGCTATGTCCTTTCCGAGCCCTACTACGACAACACGCAGGTGCTTCTGGTGAAAGAGGACAGCGGCGTCGCCTCCTCCGCCGATCTGGCCGGAAAGGCCGTGGCTGTCCAGCTCGGCACATCCGGCGAGTCTCTGCTTGCCGAGGACGGCGATCTGGCCGAGCTTGCCGCCTCCTTCGGCTCCATCGTCACCTGCGACAGCTTCCTCAAGTGCTTTACCGAGCTTGACGGCAACGCCGTGGACGCCGTTTTCGTGGATAAGCCCGTGGCGGAAAGCTATGCCGCGGAACACGATGGCTTCGTCATCATCGACGAAAATCTGGGCGCCGAGCAGTACGGCATTGCCTTCCGTTCGGACGATCAGGAGCTCTGCGACCTGCTGGAGAGCGCGGTACAGGCTCTCGTAGAGGACGGAACCTATGCCGCCATCGCGGAGAACTATTCCTCCATCGTCAACAACCTGCTTTTCCTGAACTGAACGCAGCACCGTAACACCGCAGAGCCCGGAGGCGTCAAATGTCCGTCTCCGGGTTTTGTACTTGAAACGAGGTCAATATGTCACTTGGAACCATGATTTTGAAAATGAGCGAGGGTCTGGTCGGGACATGCTCCATTTTCTTTCTGACACTGCTGTTTGCTCTTCCTCTGGGTATGGTGTTTACCATGCTCCGCCGGAGCAAATACGGGGTCGTGTCTTCCCTGATGCGGTTTGTTATCTCCGTTTTGCGCGGAACGCCTCTCATGCTCCAGCTCCTTGCGGTCACATATGGCCCGTATTACCTTTTTCAGGTAAGCGTTTCCCGCAACAAGCTGCTCCCTGTGGTCATCGCCTTTTCCATCAACTACGCGGCCTATTTTTCAGAGATCTACCGCAGCGGCATCGACAGTATGCCCCCGGGACAGTATGAAGCGGCGGAGGTGCTCGGCTATACGAAGCTTCAGACCTTTCGGAAGATCATCCTTCCGCAGGTCGTCAAGCGCATCCTGCCCTCCGTCACCAACGAAATCATTACCCTCGTGAAGGACACGTCCATCGCTTTCGCCGTGTCCTACTCCGAGATGTTTACCATCGGCAAGCAGATCGCAAATTCCCAGACGAGCTTCACGCCGTTTTTGGTCGCCGGCGTGTTCTATTATCTGTTTAACGCAATCGTGGACTGGATCATGGGCAGAGCGGAAAAGGCCCTTGACTACTACACGATATAAGGGGGATGCGCCGCTATGGCACTGTTTGAAATGAAGGATATCCGAAAATCCTTCGGGGCGCTTCAGGTTTTGAAAGGCGTAAGCATGGAGGTGCGGCAGGGCGAGGTCGTTTCCGTCATCGGCCCGTCCGGCGGCGGTAAATCCACGCTCCTGCGCTGCGCGACGCTGCTGGAGACCATCGACGCCGGCTCCATCGCCTACGATGGGGATTTCGCCACAAAAAGCGAAGGCGGCAAGGCCGTTTACGCCGCGCCTGCCGCTCTGCGCTCCATACGCCGCCGGTTCGGGCTGGTGTTCCAGAGCTTCAACCTCTTTCCGCACTACTCCGTCTTGAAAAACGTCATGGACGCGCCGGCTGCGGTCGCAAAACGCCCGAAAGCCGAGGCAAGGGACAAGGCCATGGCCCTGCTGGAAAAAATGGGCCTTGCGGACAAGGCGGACGCCTATCCCTGCCAGCTTTCCGGCGGCCAGCAGCAGCGCGTTTCCATCGCCCGCGCCCTCGCCATGGATCCGGAGATATTGTTTTTTGACGAGCCCACAAGCGCCCTTGACCCGGAGCTTACCGTGGAGGTGCTGCGCGTTATCCGCGCCCTTGCGGAGGAAAAAATGACGATGGTGATCGTGACGCACGAGATGAGCTTCGCCGCCAAGGTGTCCGACCGCGTCGTTTTCCTAGACGGCGGCGTCATCGTGGAGGAGGGTTCCCCCGAACAGGTCATTAACGCTCCCGCGCAGGAGCGCACCCGCCGGTTTTTGGAGAGCTACAACCAATGATACCCCTGCGGTTTGTAAAGGTAAACCCGACGGAGAACATGACCGTCCTTGTGAGAGACGCCGTCCCCCGGCGCTTGCAGCCGCTGGCCGCCGCCCGGCTCATGGCTTACGGAAGCGTGGGCGCGGAGCAGGTCGGCTTCATCGAGAGGCCGGATAACGCCTCCGCCATGGCCCGGCTGCAAATGATGGGCGGGGAGTTCTGCGGCAACGCCGCGATGAGCCTTGCCGCCGTACTGGCGCGGGACGGCGGTCTTTCCTCCGGCCATTTCACACTGGAGGTCTCCGGCTGTGAAGGCCTTGTCTCCTGCCGTCTGGAGGAAAAGGACGGCGAGACCGTCGGCACGGTTTCCATGCCCCTGCCGGAGCGCGTCGGAGAATTTGCCGGCTATCCCGCCGTCTTCTTCCCCGGCATCGCGCATCTTATCGCCCCGGCGGCGGACTTTCCCCAAAAGGAGCGGGCGGAGGCGTTCCTGCGCCGCGCCGCACAGGAAACGGATCTTGCCGCCGCGGGACTTATGCTCCTTGACCGGGACGCCATGGCCATGCTCCCCTGCGTCTATGTCCGGGCGACAGACAGCGCCGTATGGGAGCGCGGCTGCGCCAGCGGCACCGCCGCGCTTGGCGCGTACCTCGCGCTTGCCGAAGGGCTCGGACACGTTTCCGTCCGAGAGCCGGGCGGCGTCATGTCGGCGGACGCGGCGTGCGCGGACGGGCGCGTCGCCGCCCTGACCGTGTCAGGCTCTGTCCGCATCGCCGCCGAGGGCACGGCCTGGATAGAGGATATGGACAGATAAGGACGATGGGCGCGAGCCTATCGTCCTTATCTCATGTCTTTTTCTGTTTTTAATCGCCCAGAGCGTCTATCAAATCGTCCAGCTTCAGATACTGCTCGCCGTCGAGGATGGTCATTTGTATCATCTGACCGTCGGCGGGCCGGATGACGAGCTGCCCCTCATATTCGCCGGGGACAGCTTCCGTTTTCACGCCGTCCACATAGAGGACGCCGACAAGCTCGGATGTCTCGTCAATGACGAGCCGTGTAAGGCCGCTCTCGGCTGTGACGTTCCAGACGGAGCCGTTTGTAAGGGTCAGCTCCGTGCCCTGATCGTCGCCGTACTCCGTAAGCTCATAGTCCGTGCCGTCTTCGTTCATGACGACGCTGTGGACAAAGGCGTCCAGCGCCGCCTCCGCTCCAAAGGTGTTGGAGGCGAGGCCGATGGTGAAGTCCTCGGCATAGCCGTTATCGAGCCAGTAATTCGTCCAGCTCTCGCAGGTGCCGGAGACGATAGCGCCGGTGAGCGCGGTGTTGTCGAGGGTCAGGGTCATGACGCGCTCGTAATCCTCGTCCTTTATGTCGCCGGTCACGTCCATATTGCTCAGGAAGATGCGGTTGCCAACGGGATCCGTGCCTGCCGGGGTCTCCGGCGTGCTGGTGTCATTGTTCAGCACGGAGTGGATGAGCACGCCGTTATAGCTTTCCATGGTGACATTATCCAGCACGACCTCGGCGTTCGTGCCGCGCAGAAGGATGACGTCGCCCTCGGTGTACTCAATATACTTCTGGATGTTGGGGCTCAGCTCCCGGCCATACCATGAGGCGTTTATGCTGTACTCGGTGTCCTCGTCGGACAGGAGCGCCCGGTCGGTGACAAGGGCGCTGTCCTTGGCGTAAAAATACCCCTGCGGGTCGGCGGAATAGGAACCGGCCAGATGCATCATCACCGCGTAGCGTCCTCCGGCTATGACGGAGCCGCCAAGCTCGGAATAGTCGGCGCCGTCCGCCGCGAACGCGTAGGGATCGATATCGCCGTTCAGACCCACGCCGTAGCCCGCGCCGCCGGGAAGCCCTTCGTCGCCGTCATAGACGCTGACCTCGCCGGTCCCGGCGATGATGACGCCGATCTCCGCGCCCTCCAGCACTGTCCCGTAGAAGTAATCCCGGCAGTTGCCGTCGGCATATGTCCCATAGCCGCCCAGAAGAGCCGAGGCGAAGGTGTTGGCCGCCACAAGATCCACGCCGCCGCCGGAGGCCCCATCTGTGGACAGGGACGCCCAGCCGTCCACCAGCACAGCGGAGTCGTAGTAATAGGTGACGCTCTCGCCGCCGGACAGATTCGTGCGATCAGCGCCGGTGACGAGAAGCGGGTCGTTCGGCAGGTTCTCCGACTGTCCCGCGAAAGCAGGCACATAGCCGCGGGTCACGAGAAGGCTGTCACGCACGACCAAGGTGGAGCCCACGCCGGCGGTGCCGTTATTGGAGATGGCCAGACCCTCCAGCCCCTCGCTGTAGATATAGGTATTATCCACCAGCAGAGCAGCTCCGCCGGAGTTGCTTACCTGCGTGGGGCCGCGGCTTCCCGTCTCGTCCTCGCCGGAGCCGCCTATGATGAGGTTGCTGTATTTGGCGTCGAGTATAAGGCTGTCAAGCAGAGCCGCGCCCTCCTCCGTCACCGCCGTGTATCTTCCGTAGGTGTCGCTCGTCTCGTCCCAGTCGATCTGGCTTATCCATGTATAGTCGAGGTCGTATCCCTCGGCGTTCGGATTCAGGCCGTCGTTTGTGTAGACCTCCGCCAGATTCGGGGCGTCATAGAGCTCCTGCTCGTCGCCCAGAACGGCGGTAAAGCCGTCCGCAAGGGCGTCAACGTGCTCCGACGCGGACACGGACAGGAACGTGCTGCTGACGGAGCCTGCGGTAAATCGGATGCCCGCGATCCTGTCCGCCGACGCGGGAAGCTCCCCCTCCACCGTCCATTCGCCGTCGTCAGACACAGACAGCTCGCCGCCGGAAACGGTTATCAGCCGCGCCGAGGAGCCGGACGCCTCGCCGGATGCGTACCCGGCGCAGGACAGCAGCATGCAGACCGCCGCCGCGGCAGCCATCGTGAGTATAAGCCTGCGTTTCATGATTTTTCTCCTTTTTGTGAAAATATGGATTTTGCCATAAACGGTTCAGGCCCTTATCGAGTCTCCCTTGTTTCTTCCCGTTTCGTCAATCTTATCACATATTTTTGGATCATACAATCCTCTTTTCCCGCGCGGGAAATAAAACGGAGCGTCTGCCGCACGGCGGACGCTCCCTGGTCATCTGTGATTTTTCACCTTTAAACGGTTGAGAGCGCGGGAAAGGGTCAACTGCGCGGCGTGGTACTCCCGCATGCTGTGGTGCTGCAAAAGGGCCTCCTTCGCCTCGTCCGCCGCCCGACGGGCGCGGTTGGCGTCGATCTCCTCCGGGCGCTCCGCCGCATCGACCAGCACGAGCACATCGCCGTTTTCCACCTTCACAAGTCCCTCGGAAACCGCCGCGACCTGCTCCGGCTGGCCGGGGACGCGGCAGGTAAGCTTTCCGGGAACGACGGCGCTTATCATATTGCTGTGGCCGGCAAGGATGCCGTACTGCCCGTCCACGGTGGGGATGACCAGCGACAGGCACGGCCCCTCGTACAGGCTGTTATCCGCCGCCAGGATATGGATCTTAAATTCCTTCATAGGGCGGTTTCCTTTTCCATCCGTTCGGCTTTCTTCACAACGTCGTCGATCGTGCCGACGTTATAAAACGCGCCCTCGGGATAGGCGTCCATCTCGCCGTCGACGATGGCCCGGAAGCCGCGTATGGTCTCCGACAGCGGGACATAGATGCCGGGTATGCCCGTAAACTTTTCCGCCACATGGGTGGGCTGGGCAAGAAAGCGCTGTATCTTTCTGGCGCGGGTCACGGCCTGCTTATCCTCGTCGCTCAGCTCATCCATGCCAAGGATGGCGATGATATCCTGAAGCTCGTTGTATTTTTGCAGTATCTCCTGCACCCGGCGCGCCACCTCGTAGTGCTCCCGGCCCACGATATCCGCCTCCAGAATGCGGGAAGTCGAGCCCAGCGGATCCACCGCCGGATAGATCCCCTGCTCCGCGATCTTCCGGCTCAGGACCGTTGTCGCGTCAAGGTGCGTGAAAGTCGTCGCCGGGGCGGGATCCGTCAGGTCGTCCGCCGGGACGTAGACCGCCTGCACGGAGGTAACGGAGCCGCTTTTGGTCGAGGTTATGCGCTCCTGCAAAGCGCCCATCTCCTCCGCCAGCGTCGGCTGATAGCCGACCGCGGACGGCATCCGGCCAAGAAGCATGGAAACCTCGCTGCCCGCCTGGACGAAACGGAAGATATTGTCGATGAAAAGAAGCACTTCCTTGCGCTCCTCGTCGCGGAAATATTCCGCCATGGTGAGCCCGGACAGCGCCACGCGCATACGCACGCCGGGAGATTCGTTCATCTGCCCGAACACGAGCGCCGTTTTGTCCGCGACGCCGCTTTCCCGCATTTCCTTCCAGAGGTCGTTTCCCTCGCGGCTGCGCTCGCCCACGCCGGCGAAGATGGAATAGCCGCCGTGCTCCATGGCGACGTTGTGGATAAGCTCCTGGATGAGGACGGTCTTTCCCACGCCCGCGCCGCCGAAAAGCCCGATCTTGCCGCCCTTCGGATACGGCTCGAGCAGGTCGATCACCTTGATGCCCGTTTCCAGAATGTCCACCACGGGACGCTGATCCTCAAATTTGGGGGGATCCCTGTGAATCTCCCAGCGCGTTTCATCCGCCGGGACAGGCGCGCCCCCGTCGATGGGCTCGCCGAGGACGTTGAACATCCGCCCGAGGGTACATTCCCCGACCGGCACCTGAATGCCGTGTCCGGCGGCCGTCACCTCCATGCCGCAGGCAAGCTTTTCGCTTGCGGCAAGCATGATGCAGCGCACCGCGCCGCCGCCGATGTGCTGGGCCACCTCCATCACGCGCTCCTGACCGTCTACCTGCACGGTCAGTATTTCCTTTATCCGCGGCAGGTGCCCCTGCGGGAATCCGCAGTCCACGACCGGCCCGGATATCGCTATGATCTTTCCTGTATTCACGATGCATCCACCTCATTTGCCTGTTTTTGGAGCCGCTGCATCCTCTTGGCTCTCGCGCCGGCGGAGACCTCCGTTATCTCCTGCGTTATGGCCGCCTGCCGCATACGGTTATACTGGGCGGACAGGTCGGCAAGTATCTTTTCGGCGTTTCGGTTGGCGGAATCCATAGCCGTCATGCGGGCATTCTGTTCGCTGCAAAAGCTGTCCACCAGCGCGCTGTAGATAAACCCGGTGATGTAGCTGTCCATCACGTTTTCCAGCACGTCGTGGACAGACGGCATGAACTCGAAGGGCTCCGCCACCACAGCCTCTTTGTCACTTGAGGCAAATTCCTGCCGATGGAACGGTATCAGCCGCGTGGAACGCGCCTCCCCCTCCAGACTGTTTTTCATGTCCGTATAGATAATAAATATCTTATCCGCCTTTCCGCGGGCGAACAGATCCAGCAGGATGGAGCTTATCTCTCTTGCCCGGCGCATATTCGGGTTCTGCGCCGTATAGAGGAAGCTCCGCTCCACCGGGATGCTGTGCCGCAGAAAATAACGGCGTCCATACTCCCCTACCACGAACAGCCGCGTGTCGGGATGCTCCGACAGGAGCTTTTCCGCCTCCTTGATGACGTTTTTGTTATACGCTCCCGCCAGCCCCTTGTCGGCGGTGATGACGAGGCAGGCGTAGACCCCGTCGGGGGCATCGCTCCCGTCCGCCGGATAAAAATACCGGCTCTCCACGTCGCCCGCCGTGCGGAAAATGCGTTTTATCTCCCCGCGCAGGGCGTCGAAATAAGGCCGCGTGCGGTCAAGCTCGCGCTTTGCCTTCTGCAGCTTTGTGGACGCAATGAGGTACATGGCGCTTGTGATTTTCCGCGTGTCCCGGACGCTGCCGATCCGCGTTTTGATTTCATTCATATTCGCCAACGGGCATCACCTCTTATCCCGCCGCTTCCAGCGTAAGATACGTCCGGGCCGCGTCCAGTATCCTTTCGATATTCTCGTCGGTGAGCGTCCCGCTCTTTTCGATCTCCATGCAGATATCCGGCTGTTTCTCCCGTACATAGGCCGCAAGCCCCCGCCCGAACGCCGGTATCCTGTTTACCGGCACCTTCTGCATGACGTGGTGGAGCGCGCTGACAAGAAGTATCACCTGCTCATATTGCTTGAGCGGGCTGTACTGCTCCTGCTTTAAAAGCTCCATCAGTCCCTGACCGAAGATGAGATGGTTTTTCGTCTCCTCGTCGAGGTCGCTGGAAAACTGCGTGAACACTTCCATCTCCCGGTACTGCGCAAGCTCCAGACGGAGCGCGCCTGCGGCTTTTTTCATGGCCTTCGTCTGCGCGTCGCCGCCCACGCGGGACACCGACAGGCCGACGTTCACCGCCGGTCTCTGGCCGGAGAAAAACAGGCTGCTTTCCAGAAATATCTGGCCGTCTGTGATGGAAATGATATTCGTCGGGATATAGGCGGACACATCGCCCGCCTGGGTCTCCACGATGGGAAGCGCGGTCATGCTGCCGCCGCCGAGAGCGTCCGACAGATGCGCCGAGCGCTCCAAAAGCCGGGAATGCAGGTAAAACACGTCGCCCGGATACGCCTCGCGCCCCGGAGAGCGCTCCAAAAGGAGGCTCAGGGAACGGTAGGCAATGGCGTGCTTGGAAAGATCGTCGTATACGATGAGCACGTCCTTCCCCTTCCCCATGAAGTATTCGCCCATGGCGCACCCGGCGTACGGGGCGATATACTGCAGCGGCGCGGCGTCGCTGGCGGTGGAGCTGACGATGATGGAATAGTCCATCGCGCCGCGGCGCCGCAGCGTCTCGGCAAGCTGCGCCACGGAAGACGCTTTCTGGCCTATGGCCACATAGATACAGATGATATTCTTCCCCTTCTGATTAAGGATGGTATCGAGCGCGATAGCGGTCTTGCCGGTCTGCCGGTCGCCGATGATAAGCTCGCGCTGGCCGCGTCCTATGGGGAACATGGAGTCTATCGCGAGAAGTCCCGTTTCCAGCGGCGTGTCCACCGGCTGGCGGTCGATGATGCCCGGCGCAGGCGATTCTATGGGACGGTAGCCGTCCTCGCGTATGCGGCCGAGTCCGTCGATGGGGCTGCCCAGCGCGTCGATCACGCGGCCGACAAAATCGTCGCCCACCGGGATGCCTGCGGTCTTGCCGGTGCGCCGGACAGCGCTCCCCGCGCTGATCTCCCGCTCGTCCCCGAACAGGATGCATCCCAGCTCGCCCCGTTTCAAGTCCTGAACCATGCCCCGGATGCCGCCGGAAAAGACGAGTATCTCGCCGTAGGAGGCGTTTTCAAGCCCGCCGACCGTGGCAATGCCGTCGCCGACCGTGAGGACCGTTCCGACCTCCGCCGCGTCTGACGGCGTCCAGTCCTCCACAGCCTGACGCATAAGGGGAATGATGTCGCCCTCCCGCGCAGCGAGAGCCGACCACAGCTCCTTTAACTGTTCAAGCTTTTCGTCCATTGCTTTTTCCCTCATGGGACGGCTTCTCCCCGTCGAGTATTTTGCCCGCCGCCGCGACGGCAAGCTGGACGATCTCCTCCCGCGCCTGCTGTATCGCTTTCTGTTTTTCGTGCTCGGCGGCTTCCCGCGCCTGCGCGAGTATCTGCTCCTTCTGGGCGTTGGCGTCGTTTACCGTCATTTCAGCCAGCTTTTCCGCGTCCTTGGCGGCCTGAGCTTTCATGCTGCCGATCTCCGCTTCCGCCGCGTCGAGGCGCTTCTGGTATTCCTCCTCCAGCTCCTGCGCGCGCCGCTGCTTACCGGCGGCCTCCTCGTCCATTTCCCGATAATGAGCCGTCCGCTTTTCCATAAAGTTTTTGACCGGCTTGAACAGCAGAAAATACAGCCCGCCGGCAAGTATCGCGAAATTGAACAGATGGAGCAGTATCTGCTGCCAGTCGATATTCAAAGGGATATTCATGCTCTGGCCCTCTTACAGCACAAATATGACGAGTATGGCGACGATCAGCGCGTAGATGATCGCCGTTTCGATGAACACCAGGCCGAGCATCAGGGTAGTGCGGATCTTGCCGTCGGCCTCGGGCTGGCGGGAAATGCCCTCGGCGGATTTCGAGATGGACATGCCCATGCCGACGGCGCCTCCGGCGGCGGCCAGACCCACGCAGATACCGGCTGCGATGGCTTTCGCGCCAAGGGAGCTGCCGCTGTCCTCCACGGTCTCGGCCGCGGCGCTTTCGGCCTCGTCCGCGCTCCCGGCGGCAAACGCCGGAGCCGCAAGCGCTGCTATTATCAGTACGAATATCGCCGCCGCGACGATTTTCTTGATGGTGCTTTTCATTGTAATACCTCCATGGCAGGCTCCGCCTGCTTTTTGATTTTTTTCTTTTTTGACTTCCCGCCCGGCTCCGACACCTCGCCGTAGAACAGCGCCGTCAGCATGGTGAGAACGTAGGTCTGGATGAGCGCGTGCAGGAGCGTGAACAAAACGCCCACGATGACCGGCAGCACGATGCTCAGCTTGATGGAATAGTACACGAGCTCCGTCACCAGAAGACCCGACAAAAGCGCGCCGAACAGACGAAAGCTCATGGAAATCGGCAGAGAAAAGTCCTTGAGCGTCTTTCCGACGCCCCTCACGCCGTTTCCGGCGATGCCGCCGGAGAGGATTACGAGGTAAGACAGGCATCCCAGACAGATAGCGGCGTTTATGTCCGACAGCGGCGCCGGCAGGGCTACGGAGGCGCCGTCCGTCGTCACCGCCTGCAGCCCCAGAAGCTCGAACAGCGTCCCCACGCAGATATACACGCCCGCGGCGAATATGTACGCGCCGAGAAAGCCGTTTCTGTGGGGACTGCTGGATTTGGCCAGATCATCGAAAAAGCCGACCAGCTCCTCCAGCAGCATCTGGAACTTCCCCGGGACATAGGTAAATCGCGGGACGGCGAAAATACGCACGCAGGCCGCGAAAACAAGCAGCAGCGCCGTCACGATAAAGGCGGATACCAGCCCGGGGTTTACGTCCTTGAGCCCAAAGAGGCTTATTTTGTTCGTCTCGTGCAGCACAGAGTCCCGCATGGCCTCCTGTATGCTCTCGCCGCCGCCCCTGCCGGGCAGAAGCAGGCTGCACACCAGCAGCGCCGCCACGATGCAAAGCCATATGACGAGCTGTTTTGTACGTTTCCTTTTGCTCATACGAAACGCCTTTTCCTTTCCCTTATAAAATAAAAACCCCAGCCGCCCAAAGCTGCGGCAGGGAGACAAATATCTCGAAAAGCAAACACCCCGGCGGGCGTCCTTTCTGCGACCGAAACCATCGGTTCTCTGCATTGTCCAGATACAGATTTTAGTCCTTCATTTTTCAGAAGTCAAGTCTTTTTTTGTCCGCGGACACGGGGATCGCACCGGCTTTTTCACGATGTCCCAAAGCGCCCGCGATGCTGTAATATCATAAGCAGGCAAGCAGGCGTCAGGACAGCGCCGGACACGCCGGATCTGCACGTCGTACGGACGCGAACGCTCCCCCGGACGGAACACCCGATCCCGTCCGGGGAAGCGTCTGTTTTTTTGTTCACAGATCCCCGTAAAGCCCCGGCGGATAGACGCCGACGTCATGGAGCTTTTTTATCTCCGCCGTGACGCCCGGCAGATCCTCCCGGAACGTGACGCCGAACCATCGGCCATCCGTTTTCAAAACGCGCACGGACGCCTCGCCCTTTTGCAGCAGCCTGTCCACAATATCCGGCAGGAGGTACTCGTCCTTCACCGGGTCTTTGAGCGTCCGCCGAAAGTCCGCAAAGCCGCTTTCAAGTATCCCGAGAAAATCCGGCGTGAGCATCCACATGTTCATGGACACCAGCGATCCCATATCCAGCGGGCGAAGCGCCTCCCCGTCCCGCACCGCCGCGCCGGAGGCGGTTTTCACGATGCCGCGCGTTTCGTCGATCTTCGTCAGGAAGCCCTGACCGTCCGTCATACAGACGCCGCGGGTCACGCCGCCGTTTTCGGACAGCGTATTTTTCAGCACAAAGCCCACCATGCCGTAGGCCGCGCGGCTTTCCGCGCCGAGGGAGGACAAGAAGCCGTAAGCCTTCACATAGGCGTCCGGCCCGTAATAGTCGTCGGAATTGATGACCGCGAAGGGCCCGTCCAGCACGTTCCCGCAGGCCAGAAGAGCCTGTCCCGTCCCCCAGGGCCTTGTCCGTCCGGCCGGGGGATCGACAAATTCCTGAAACACATATTCCCACTGCACACCCAGAGCGCGGAAGCGCTTCTCCAGACGCGTACCGATGACCTCCATATAATCGCCGAATATCTCGCGGCGCAAAATGATGATAAATCTTTTGAACCCGGCAGCGATGGCGTCGTGGATGGAGTAGTCAATGATTATCTCCCCCTGCGGCCCCACGGGCTGGAGCTGCTTTATGCCGCCGAATCGCGAGCCGATGCCCGCGGCCATTATCACCAGTGAAATATCCATGTATGTCTGTCCTCGAACCTTCTTCAAATTTTTCTTATAATAGCATATTTTCGACGCGATTACAACCGGCAGCGCTCTCCTTCGCCGGGCACGCCCGAAAATCTGCACAAAACGCAGCGGGAATCCGGCTCCATTTTTGGCCGTCCGCCCCGTCGCGCGCCGTTGACTTTATCGCTTTAGCATGGTAGTATAGCAGAGAAGCATTCCAATACGGAGGTATGTCATGGCCCTCAAGCATACAGAGCAGATAGATCAGCTGTTCCGCGCCGTCCTCGCTCTCGAAAACGTGGACGAGTGCTACCGTTATTTTGAAGACCTCTGCACGGTCAAGGAGATACAGGCCATCGCCCAGCGGATGGAGGTCGCCCGGATGCTGGCCGAAGGCCAGTCCTACCAGCAGACGATCGCCAGCACCGGCGCAAGCTCCGCCACCATCAGCCGCGTGAAGCGCTGTCTCGACTACGGCGAGGGCGGCTACAGCCTCATCCTCAGCCGTCTGGAGGAAAGCGACCCATGACCGCGCAGCTCAGCAGCGCCGAGCGGCTTTCGATGGCTCTTCGCGGGCTCTACCAGTCCTACGGCTACCGGCAGTATAAGGTCAGCAAATTCGAGGAATACGACCTTTACGCCCAGAACCGCAATTTCCTCTCCGGCGAGCAGATACTGACATTCAGCGACACGAACGGCCGCCTTATGGCGCTCAAGCCGGACATCACCCTTTCCATCATCAAGAACACACGGGACGACGACCGCATCCGCAAGCTGTGGTACACGGAAAACGTCTACCGCGTCCCCCGGCGCGCCTACGGCTTTCAGGAGATTATGCAGACGGGGCTGGAGTGCATCGGCCCGATGGATCTGTACGCCATGGGCGAGGTTCTCATGCTGGCGGCGGAGAGCCTGCACGCCATCAGCCCGGATTATGTGCTGAACATCTCCCACATGGGCATTCTCTCCGGCGTTCTGTCCGACGCCGATCCGGCCCTTGCCAGGGACATCTTCGCGGCTGTCGGCGCGAAAAACCTCCACCTCCTGCGCTCCCTGTGCAGCGGGGGCGGCCTTCCCGCCGGGACAGGCGCGCTTCTGGAAAAGCTGTGCCTTCTCGGCGGCCGGGCGGAAAACGCTATCGGAAAGCTCCTTGCCCTGCCCTTGCCGGAGGAAAGCCTTGCCGCGGCGCGGGAGCTTTCCAGTCTGTGCGGCATCCTGTCCGTTTTCGGCTCGTATAACGTAAATCTCGACCTGTCCGTTATAAACGACACGGATTACTATAACGGCCTTATTTTCCGCGGCTTCGTGGACGGCGTTTCCGCGTGCGTCCTGTCCGGCGGCCGGTACGACCACCTCCTGCACCGCATGGGGAAAACCGGCGGCGCGGCCGGCTTTGCGGTATACCTTAACGAGCTGGAGCTTCTTTTCACCGAGCGGAGGGATTACGACGTGGATACGCTTCTCGTCTACGAGGCCGAAAGCGATCCCGCGCAGGTCGCCGCCGCCGCGAAAGCCCTCGTGGAATCCGGCCAAACCGTCCGCGTCCAGCGCGGAGGGGACGCGGCCGTCGCCTACCGCCGCAGGCTCACGCCCGACGGCAAGGAGGTGCGGTAATGCGGAGTATGCTCAGCGTCGCCCTTCCCAAGGGACGCCTCGGGGAAAGGGTCTACGAGATATTTGAAGCGGCGGGCTACCCCTGCCCTTCCCTGCGCGAGCCGAACCGAAAGCTTATTTTTGAAAACGAGCAGGCCGGGGTGCGCTATTTCTGGGCAAAGCCGTCGGACGTCGCCATTTATGTGGAACGCGGAGCGGCGGACATCGGCGTGGCCGGACAGGATATCCTTCTGGAATACCGCCCGGACGTATACGAGCTTATCGACCTCGGCATAGGCAGATGCCGCATGTGCGTGGCGGGTCCTGTCGGGTTCCGGGACGACCTTTCCCGCACGCTGCGGGTCGCGACGAAGTTCCCGAATATCGCCCTTTCCTATTACGGCGGCCAGAGCCGCCAGATAGACATCATAAAGCTCAGCGGCTCTATCGAGCTTGCGCCCATCGTCGGCCTGTCCGACGTTATCGTGGATATTGTGGAAACCGGGAAAACCCTTTTGGAAAACGGCCTTGCGCCGCTTCAGACCATCGAGGACATCAGCGCCCGCCTGATCGCGAACAAAGCGCGGTTCCATTTTATGACCGACGAGATTAACGCCTTGTGCGCGCGCATACACAAGACCCTTGCCGGGCAGGAGTGAGGCTTTTATGATAAAGATATACGATTACGACAAAATATCCCCGTCGGAGCTTTTCATCCGCACGGTGGAAAAAAGCGGCGTGGCCGACGCGGTGCGCGGCATCATCGCCGACGTGCGGGCCCGGGGCGAGGAGGCTCTTTTTGAATACACCCGCCGCTTTGACGGCGCGGAGCTTTCCAGCCTTGAGGTAACAGGGGATGAGATCGACGCGGCGTATAACGCCATGGACGACAGGTTCATCGGCGTTCTGGAGCGCGCGGCGGAAAATATCCGCGCCTATCACCGCTGTCAGATACGCGAGGGCTTCCGGCTCGAAAGGCCGGACGGCTCCTATATGGGCATGAAGATAACCCCCATAGAAAACGTGGGCCTGTGCATCCCCGGCCGCACGGCGGCCTATCCCTCCACGGTTCTTATGACCGCCATCCCCGCAAAGCTTGCCGGATGCCGCCGGCTTATCATGGTCTCGCCCCCCGGCCCCGACGGGAAGCAGCCGGACGCGATTCTGGCCGCGGCGAAAATCGCCGGGGTGGACAGGATATTCCGCCTCGGCGGAGCGCACGGCGTCGCGGCGCTGGCTTACGGCGCCGGGCCGGTGCCAAAGGTCGACAAGATTGTCGGCCCCGGAAGCGCCTATGTAGCGGAGGCAAAGCGGCAGGTGTTCGGCGCGGTGGATATCGACATGATAGCCGGGCCCAGCGAAATACTTGTCATTGCCGACGGGACGTGCGACCCGGTCCTCGTCGCGGCCGACCTTCTGAGTCAGGCGGAGCACGATGTCCTCGCCTCCGCCGTCCTCATCACGGACAGCGCGCCTTTGGCCGCCGCCGTGCAGGCGGAGATCGAGCGTCAGCTCTCCCTTCTGCCGCGGGAGGCCATCGCCCGGGAAAGCATCGACAGCAACGGGAAGATCATCGTGACGGGTGATCTTTTCGCGGCGGTGGAGGCGGCAAACGCCATCGCCCCGGAGCACCTCGAAATATGCGTGGACGACCCGGAGCCGTATCTGGCGCAGGTGAAAAACGCCGGGTCCGTGTTTCTGGGCAAGCATTGCCCGGAGTCTCTGGGCGACTATCTGGCCGGGCCGAACCACACGCTGCCCACCGGCGGGTCGGCGCGGTTTTCCAGCGCTCTGGGCGTGGACGACTTTGTGAAAAAAACGCAGTACACCTTCTTCACGCCCGGCGCTCTCGAGGACGCCGCCGGGGACATCGCGCTGTTTGCGCGGCGCGAGGGGCTGGAGGGGCACGCCCGCGCGGCGCTGGCGCGGTTTGATAAGGGGTGCATATCATGAGCCGTTTTTTCAGCCGGAAGCACGCTTCCCTTGAGCCTTACGTCCCCGGGGAGCAGCCCCGCGGCGGACAGTATACGAAGCTCAATACCAACGAGTCGCCCTTTCCCCCGTCGGACGCCGTTCTTGCCGCCGTATCCCGCGAGGCCGGGCGTCTGAACCTCTACTGCGACCCGGAGTGCGCCGACCTGCGCGCCGCCGCCGCGAAGCTCTACGGCGTCGGCCCGGAAAACATCCTCCCTGTGAACGGCTCGGACGAAATACTATATTTTGCTTTTATGGCTTTTTGCGATGAGGCGCACCCCGTCGCCTTTCCCGATATAAGCTACGGCTTCTACCCCGTCTACGCCGCCGTGAACCGCGTCCCGGCTCATATCGTCCCTCTGCGGGAGGATTTCTCCATCGCCCCGGAGGACTTTTGCGGCCTCGGGAAAAATATCGTTCTCGCGAACCCCAACGCCCCCACGGGCATGGCTTTAAGCGTCGGCGAGATAGAGCGCATCGCCGCCTCCAACCCGGACAACGTCGTCCTGATCGACGAGGCGTACGTAGACTTCGGCGCGGAAAGCTGCGTCCCGCTCATCCGCCGATACGACAATCTCCTTGTGACGCAGACCTTTTCCAAATCCCGCTCCATGGCCGGAGCGCGGCTGGGCTTCGGCATCGGCTGCGAGGCGCTTATCCGCGACCTGAATACCATAAAATATTCGACAAACCCCTACAACGTGAACCGCATGACACAGGCCGCGGGCATCGCCGCCATCGAAACCGACGAGTATTACAGGGAAAACTGCCGCGTCATCGCGGAAAACCGCGAATATACCGCCGGAGCCCTGCGGAGCATGGGATTTGAAGTCCTCCCGTCCCGCGCCAACTTCCTCTTTGCCCGGAGCCCCGCCGTTTCCGGCGCGGAGCTGTACCGAAAGCTCAAAGCGCGGGGCGTCCTCGTGCGCCATTTCGACAAGGAGCGCATCCGCGATTTCACCCGCATCACCATCGGTACCCGCGGGCAGATGGATATTTTACTGGCCGCCGTGCGCGGCATTCTGACAGAAGGAGGCGCCATGCTATGAGAAGCGCTGCGATCACCCGCAAAACCACGGAAACCGATATCACCCTCGGCCTGTGTCTGGACGGCACGGGCGAGGCGAGCATACAGACCGGCGTCGGATTTCTCGACCATATGCTGGAGCTTTTCGCCCGGCACGGGCGGTTCGACCTGACCGTTACCTGTAAAGGGGACGTAAGCATTGACGACCACCACAGCGTGGAGGATACCGCCATCGCCCTTGGAAGCGCCGTAAAAGAGGCGCTGGGCGACAGGCGCGGCATCACCCGCTACGGCAGCGCCCTTCTGCCTATGGACGAGGCGCTCGTCCTGTGCGCCGTGGACATATCGGGACGGGGGCTTTCACGCTGCGATCTCACGCTTCCGTCCCAGAAGGTCGGCGCCTTCGACACAGAGCTCGTAGCGGAGTTTTTCTCCGCCTTCGCGCGCACGTCGGAAATAACCGTCCATCTCCGCCAGCTTGACGGCGCGAACACCCACCACATCATTGAAGCCGCCTTCAAGGGCTTTGGCCGGGCGCTCCGTCAGGCCGCCGCCATCGACGCGGCTTCCGCCGGGGAGATACCCTCCACCAAAGGGGTTTTGTGATGATTGCCATCGTCGATTACGGCGTGGGGAACCTCTTTTCCCTGCAAAGCTCTTTCCGCATGATCGGCGCGGACGCCGTCGTCACCGGCGACGCGGATGCGATCCGCGCGGCCGGACGGATCATCCTGCCCGGCGTGGGCGCTTTTGAGGACGCGGCCCGGAAGCTCCGCGAGGCGGGGCTTTCAGACGTCGTATGCGAGCAGGCCCGGGCCGGGAAATACATCCTCGGCATATGCCTCGGGATGCAGCTTCTTTTCCAGCGGAGCTACGAGTTCGGCTGTCACGACGGCCTTGGCCTGATCCCCGGCGAGGTCGTCCCCATCGCGCCGGACATCCCATCGGAGCTGAAAATACCGCACATCGGCTGGAACGCCCTGCATATGCGAAAGCCGGAGCATCCGCTGTTTCGCTATATCCACGACGGCGACTGCGTGTATTTTGTCCACAGCTACTATGCCGCGCGGTGCGAGGACGCCGTCCTCGCCACGGCGGAATACGGCGCGGAGCTTACCGCCGCCGTGGGGCGGGACAACGTCCTCGGCTGTCAGTTCCACCCGGAAAAAAGCGGCCCTGTGGGGCTGTCTATCCTGCGGGCCTTCTGCGAAATGTGAGGTGACGCGCCATGTACATACTTCCCGCCATCGACCTGTACGACGGCAAAGCCGTGCGCCTGTATAAGGGCGATTACGCGCAGATGACCGTGTACAGCGGCGATCCCCTTTCCGTCGCCCGCGGTTTTCAGGCCGCCGGAGCCGAATACGTCCACATGGTGGATCTTGCCGGGGCGAGAGACGGCGGCACGCCGAATTTTGACATCGTCTCCGCCGTGGCAAAGGAGACCTCGCTGAAGGTGGAGATCGGCGGCGGCATACGGGACGAGGCCGCCGTCCGCCGGTATCTGGACGCCGGGGTCTGCCGCGTCATACTCGGCACCGCCGCCGTCACGGACTTCGGCTTTTTCCGCGCCATGGCGGAAAAATACCCCGGCCGCATCGCAGCCGGAGCTGACTGCCGGGACGGATATGTGGCGATAAAGGGCTGGCTTGAGACGAGCGCCGTGACGTGCGGCGACTTCTGCGCGCGGGTGCGGGACGCCGGCGTACGCACCGTTATCTGCACGGACATATCGAAGGACGGCGCCATGGGCGGCGCAAACCGCGCGCTGTACCGGGAGCTTTCCGGGCGGTTCGACCTCGACATCATCGCGTCCGGCGGCGTGGCTGCGCTGGACGACATCCGCGCCCTGCGGGCCATGGGGCTCCACGGCGCCATCGTCGGCAAGGCCTGCTACACCGGGGCCATTGATCTGAAGGAGGCAATAGAGGCGGCAAAATGATAACGAAACGAATCATCCCCTGTCTGGACGTAAAGGACGGCCGGGTCGTAAAGGGCGTGAATTTTCTGGGGCTGGCGGACGTATCGAGCCCGGTGAAGCTGGCCGATTATTACTCCCGCTGCGGCGCGGACGAGCTCGTGTTTTACGACATCACCGCCTCCGCCGAGGGGCGCGGACTTTTTACCGACATCCTCTGTCAGGCGGCGTCCACCATCTTCATCCCCCTGACCGTCGGCGGCGGGATAAGCACCGTCGCGGACTTCGACCGCGTGCTCAAATGCGGCGCCGACAAGGTGAGCGTGAACTCCGGGGCCATCGCGAACCCCCGGCTGATCTATGACGCTGCAAAGCGTTACGGCAGCCAGTGCGTAGTGCTGTCCGTGGACGCCAAGCGCGTAAACGGACGCTACCATGTGTTTGCCAGAGGCGGGCGCGAGGACACCGGCATGGACGCCATCGAGTGGATTCGCCGGGGCGCGGATCTCGGTGCAGGGGAGCTTGTATTGAACTCCATCGACACCGACGGCGTCAAGGGCGGCTTCGATCTGGAAATGCTGGACGCGGCGTGCTCGGCTGTGGGCATCCCCGTCATAGCGTCCGGCGGCGCGGGCAGCGTGGAGGACTTCATTACGCTTTTCAAAGCTCTTCCCAAGGTGGACGCGGGGCTTGCCGCCTCCATCTTCCACTTCGGCGAGGTGAGCATCGACGAACTGAAAAAAGCCCTTTCGGAAAACGACATCCCTGTAAGGAGATAGCTTATGTTTGATATAGACGCGCTGAAATTTGACGCCAACGGCCTGATCCCCGCCGTGGTGGTGGACTCCGGGAGCCGGAAGGTGCTGACCGTGGCCTACATGAACCGGGAAAGCCTGTCCATTTCCATGGAAAAGGGACTTACCTGCTTCTGGAGCCGCAGCCGGCAGGAGCTCTGGCTCAAGGGCGAGACCAGCGGGAACTACCAGCACATCGTATCCATTACCGCCGACTGCGACCGTGACGCGCTGGTGATAGAGGTAAATAAGGACGGGCCCGCCTGCCATCTGGGAACGGACTCCTGCTTTAACGAGGTCATATACACGGGCGATACGGCCCCCGCTTTCCAGTACGAGGCTCTCATGACCATGCTGGAGGGCCGGAAGGCCGCCCCCCGGGAGGGCTCCTACACCTCCTATCTTTTTGAAAAAGGCCGCGACAAGATTCTCAAAAAGATTGGCGAGGAGTCCACGGAGGTCGTCATCGCCGCCAAGGACGACGATCGCGCCAACACCGTCTATGAGCTTGCCGATCTGGCCTATCACGCCATGGTGCTCATGGTGGAAATGGGCATCGGCCTTGACGATGTCAAAAACGAGATGGCCTCCCGCCATGTTATCGACCATAAGGTAAAACAGGAAAAAATGGTATGATTTCCCAGAATCTGCACACGCATACAGTATTCGACGACGGGAAAAGCACCCCCGCGGAGATGGCGGAAGCGGCGCTGGCGGCGGGGCTTTCCTCCCTCGGCTTTTCCGGCCACAGCTTCCTGCCCTATGAAAACGACTGGAGCCTGACGGAAAGCGTCCTGCCGACGTACCTCGCGGCGGTGCGGCGGACGCAAGCCGCCTTTTCCGGGCGGCTTGCCGTATACAGCGGCCTCGAGTGGGACGGCATTTCCCCGCAGGATACGGCGGGCTTCGAGTATGTCATCGGCTCGCTGCATCACATCGCCGTAAACGGCCGGACGCTCTGTATCGACGAGTCCCCCGCCGCGACACGGGATGTGCTGGCACGTCACTTCGGCGGCAGCCGGGACGCGATGGCCGCCGCTTATTTTTCCCAGTATGGAGCTCTGGCCGAAAACCCCGCCGTGGACATTATCGGCCATTTTGACCTTTTGAGCAAGTTCGACGAGACCGGCGGCCTTTTTGACGCGGGTGCGCCCGCCTATCGCGACAGCGCCATGGCCGCGCTGGAAACGCTCGTAAAGGCCGGCAAGATATTCGAGGTGAACACCGGCGCCATGGCCCGCGGCTGGCGCACCGTCCCCTACCCCGCGCCGTTTTTCCTGCGGGAATTAAAGGCCCGCCGCGCCCGCGTCCTGTTATCCTCCGACGCCCACAGCGCGGACTCTGTGGCCCATGCCTTTCCCGAGACGGCAGAGCTGCTGAGGAGCATCGGCTTTGATGAAATATGGCAGTACACGCCCCGGGGCTTTGAGGCGGTGAAGCTGTAACTGAAATCAAAAAACGCCCGGCAGGGCAATGGGGCTGTCTCATACGGGAGACAGCCCCATGCTTATCATGCTTCTATCAGGAGCGCAAGGATCTTGTTGTACAATTCCTCGGCGCTTTCCCGGAAGCGCTTTTCGATGGCGGCGGCCTGCGCCTCGTCCGGCACGGCCATCCGCAGCGCGATGACCTCCCCCACGCCGTCCGAAAGTCGCAGGCTCACGGCGCAGGAGCCGTCCCGCTCCTTTTCCGTCGCCGTCTCTATCATGCTGCTGCGCCGCATGGACGCCGCCACCGGCGCGGTCAGCCGGTCAGCCTTGACGCGGACGGTATAGGGAAGGTTCGACTGGATATATCCAAGGTTCCGGCGTCCCTTGTCGGTTATCTCGTATCGCCCGCCGTCCTCGGAGACGTGACCTGCGTCCACCAGCTCGGCAAGGCAGTCGGTATAATCGAACCATGTAAAGCCCCCGTCGAACAGCGTCAGATCCGACAGCGTCAGCGCTTCCACCGGCCCGGGGAGTTTTTCCAGTATGTAAAGAATCAGTATTTTAATATCCAGCTTATCATGGATAAAGCCAAAATGATCCATATCGCGCGCCTCCTGATGCTTATAAACCGATTATAATATATTTTCCCGCCGCCGTACAGAAAAAATTCGCGCGTCCCTCCCTCCCGCGCCCCGGTATCACATTTTCCCCACCGGGCATAGACTGTACTGAACGCCGGCTACATCCGGCAACTTCATGAAGGAGGGTTTCATTATGGCGGACAGCCAGGAATGCACCGAAGCCGTATGCATCCATACAAGAAAAATCTACGACAGCTGCCGCGACAAGGACTGCGTGGAGGATCTGCGTGTCTATCCTACCGCCAGCTCCCAGACATACATAGAGAGCGCTTTCAGCGTGCGGCCCGGCACGGCCACGCTGCTGTATGCGGATGTGAACGTTGACGAGATAAGCTTTAACCGGGGCTACTTCACCGTAGACGTTACCTATTTTTACGAGGTGACGGCAACGACGTTCCCCGGCGAGAACGAGATACGGGGCCTGTGCGTTTTCAACAAGCGGGTCATGCTCTTTGGCAGCGAGGGCTCCGCCAAGATTTTCACGTCCGACGGAAGTGCCGCCGACAGCGTCTCTCAGCCGGTGGCCGTGGTAGAGTGCGTGGATCCCATCACGCTGAACATGAAGCTCGTGGACGCCTGTCCGACCGGCCTTTCCGCCGATATGCGCGACATCCCGGCAAGCATCCTCGCCCATTTTGGGGAGGATCTCGTCCTAAACGACAGCGTGCGGCTCCTGTTCGCGACCCTGGGCCAGTTTTCCATCATCCGGCTGGAGCGCGACAGCCAGCTCGTCGTGCCGGTCTACGACTACTGCCTGCCCGACAAGGAGTGCGTGTCCAACTCCGAGGAGGATCCCTGCACCATGTTCTCCCACATTCGCTTCCCCGTGGAAGAATTTTTTCCGCCCGACAGCATCGACGCCGCCGAGGATTACCGCTCGGCCATGCAAAACCTCAACGGGAACAGCTAAAGGAGCCGTCATCACAGCCACAGGGCGCGCCGTTTTCCCGGCGCGCCCTGATTTTTTATCTCGCGAACATATCGCAGGAGATCCCTGAAGTCGCAAGATATTATGCTCTTTTCACAATATTGTCCCCGCTTTTATAAATACAACCGGCCGGGACG